>JAWLET010000109.1:0-8302 GCA_041685955.1 Desulfobacteraceae bacterium
CGAATTTCCGGCTGAAATGGTGAGGCCCTATTTACAGCCCTTTCAGAAAACGCTGGGGGCATCAGTAGAGGAAATGCTCTCATGGGGGCAGGCCGAAGGGGAGGGTCCGGAAGGCGATTTTTCCATGTTTGCCCTGGGGTTGCACATGGCCCAGTACTGTAACGGGGTGAGCCGGCTGCACGGAGAAGTGGCCCGGAAGATGTGGTCCCACCTCTGGCCCAATCGACCCGATGAAGAGACCCCCATTTCCTATGTGACCAACGGAATCCACATCCCGTCCTTTATTTCCCGGGAACTGGCCAATCTTTTTGAGCGCTACCTGGGTCCCGAATGGTATTTGGGGTCCATACGGCAGGAAAATATCGATCGGATTGATGAAATCTTCGACGAAGAATTGTGGCGTTCCCATGATCTGAATCGCTCCCGGCTGGTCCGGGTCTGCAGAGACCGGATGAAAAAGCAGTACGCCCAGCGAAATGCCCCCCAATCCATTATCCGCGAGGCGGAGTCGGTGCTGGATCCGGATATCCTGACCGTGGGTTTTGCCCGCAGGTTCACCCCCTATAAGCGGGCCGACCTGATCCTCAGGGACACGGATCGTTTGGAATCCATCATCAATTCCCACAAATACCCGGTTCAGTTTATTTTTGCCGGCAAGGCCCATCCTCAAGACAATGAAGGGAAGGAATTGATCCGTCACCTGGTGGAATTCGCCCGCAGGCCCGATGTACGTTCCCGGTTTGTTTTTCTGGAAAACTATGACATGCGCCTGGCAAGACTCCTGGTACAGGGAACGGATGTATGGCTCAATACCCCGCGACGTCCCTTTGAGGCCTGCGGCACCTCAGGCATGAAGGCTGCGGTCAACGGAAGCCTGAATGTCAGCATCCTGGACGGGTGGTGGTGCGAAGGATACTCCAAGGAGCGGGGCTGGGCCGTCGGACACGGGGAGGAATATACAGATGCCGAGTACCAGGATGCAGTGGAAAGCGAAGCACTTTACAATGTGCTGGAAGACGATGTCATCCCCTGTTTTTATGACCGAAAAAGTGGGGAACTGCCGTCCGTATGGGTAAAGATGATGAAGGCCTCCATCAAAATGGCCATGCAGGATTTCTGCAGCCTTCGCATGGCAACCGAATATGAGCGCCGGTTTTATCTTCCGGCGGCCCAGGGGTCAGCCCGACTGATCAAAAACGGGGCCGAAGAAGCCCGGGGCCTGGCGGCCCAGCGCAGGCGATTGCTTTCGCTGTGGAAAAATATTACCATCGAACAGCCGGTCCGGGAAAAGCGCGGTCCTTTTCATGTTGGGGATACCTTCAAGTTGACCACGGTGGTCACCCTGGGGGGGTTGACGCCCGATGAAGTGGATGTAGAACTCTATTACGGCCCATTAACAGGCATTGATACGCTGAAATCCAGTGCCACGGAACCCATGACCGTAGAGGAGGAACTGGGGGAGGGCAGGTTTCGATACGGCTGTACGCTGACCTGCCGCCAGTCCGGACGATACGGGTTTACGGCGCGGGTGGTGCCGCAGGGGGATGACCGGATCAAGTTTACCCCCAAGCTGGTGACCTGGGCGTAGAGGTGAACACCATGAAAACACCACCCAAAAACCCCCGGGTGCTTATGGTTACCCCGGAGATCACCTATCTGCCCAACGGCATGGGGAATGTGGCCAATTACCTGAGTGCCAAGGCGGGCGGCTTGGCCGATGTATCCGCGGCCCTGATCAGCGCCCTGTTTGAGCAGGGGGCGGATGTCCATGTGGCCATACCCGATTATCGGGAGATGTTCAGGGCCAAGGCGGCTCCGGTCCTGGGGAGTCAGCTCAATGCCATCCGGGAAAAAATGCCCGAAGACCGGATTCACTTAGCCGAGGACCGGGCCTTTTTTTATATGAACAATGTCTATTCCAATTATACTACGGAAAATCTCAAAATCGGCCTGGCATTCCAGCGGGAGGTGATCAATAACATCGTGCCCCGGGTGCGACCGGACCTGATCCACTGCAACGACTGGATGACCGGGCTCCTCCCGGGTATGGCCAGGCAGATGTGTGTGCCGGCACTGTTTACCATCCACAATATCCATACGGTCAAGGCGCCGCTGGCCCAGATCGAGGACCGGGGAATCGATGCCGCCTATTTCTGGCAGAACCTGTATTATCAATATGTGCCCGTGGAATACGAAGACGCCAGGGAATCCAATCCCGTGGATTTTCTGGTAAGCGGGGTATTTGCGGCCCATTTTGTCAATACGGTGAGTCCCACGTTTTTGAAGGAGATCGTGGAAGGCCGTCACCCCTTTGTGACCCCGCCGTTAAGGGAGGAGTTGGCCAACAAATGGTATTCCGGAGTTACCTCCGGCATCTTAAACGCCCCGGACCCTTCCTTTGATCCGGTGACGGATATGAATCTGATCCGGCAATACGGCCCCGAGGATCATGTAGAGGGGAAGCGGGAAAACAAGGCTTTGCTTCAGCGGAATCTCGGGCTGGTGCAGGATCCGGATGCGCCCGTCTTTTTCTGGCCCCACCGTCTGGATCCGGTGCAAAAGGGGTGTCAGATACTGGCTGACATCCTGTACGCCATGGTGTCCAAGTATTGGCAGGATAAACTTCAGATTGTTTTTGTGGCCAATGGTGAGTTCCAGCGGCATTTTCTGGAGATCGTCCGCCTTCACCAGTTGCAGAAACGGGTGGCGGTATGCAATTTTGACGAAGGGCTGGCCCGGCTGGCCTATGGGGGCTCCGATTTTATGCTCATGCCTTCCAGTTTTGAGCCTTGCGGACTCCCTCAGATGATCGCCCCCATCTATGGGTCACTTCCGGTGGCCCATGATACAGGCGGTATCCATGACACCATCACCATGATGGATGTACCCCGTGACAGGGGAAATGGATTTCTGTTCAACGTCCATGATGCCAACGGCCTGGCCTGGGCCATGGACCAGGCCATGGCATTTTACCGGCTTTCCCGACAGGTCAAACAGGCCCAGATCGAACGGGTCATGGGGGAAAGCCGGAGCACTTTCAATCATGCCACCACGGCCCGCCGCTATATGGAGCTGTATGAGAAAATGCTGGACCGGCCGCTGATCTGTTCGGCCTTTTAAAGGCCGGGATATGCGAGTGTGAACGCATGTGGGACACAATGCAGACCTTGGACCACAATCCCGCCGTGAGCGGTAGGACCGGTGTTCCCCGGTCTCGCACCTCCTCTCACGGGATATGGACCCTAAAACATTTTCACCTTTTGCGTAGAAGCTGCAGACAAAGACTCTAAAGCCTATGTCCGATTTTACCCTGCCTTTGGTTGAAAAAGACCCCTATCTGAAGCCCTATGAAACGGATGTAAGACGCCGTATTCAAAAGATTCAGGAGGCAGAGCGCCGACTCACCCGGGAGGCAGGCGATCTGCGCCGGTTTGCATCCGGGCATGAATATTTCGGGCTGCATTATCACCACGACGAGTGGGTGCTGCGGGAATGGGCCCCCAATGCCACTGCCCTGTACATGATCGGCGACAGGACCGGATGGCGGGAAACAGACGCCTTCTCCCTCAACCGGATCAATGACCAGGGGGTGTGGGAACTCCGCCTCCCCGGGGAAGCGCTCAGACACGGGGACCTGTTCAGGTTTCGAATCCACTGGCCCGGGGGGAGCGGGGACCGGATCCCGGCCTGGGCCAGGCGGGTGGTCCAGGATCCGGACACCCTGATCTTCAATGCCCAGATCTGGGCCCCGCCCGAGCCCTTTATCTGGGAATGTAAGACGCCTTTGGCGTCTCCCCGGCATCCCCTGATCTATGAAGCCCACGTGGGTATGGCCCAGGAAGGGGAAAAAATCGGGTCGTACAGGGAGTTTGCCCGGCACATCATCCCCCGGATCGTCGACGCTGGGTACAATACCCTCCAGCTCATGGCCCTGCAGGAGCACCCCTACTACGGCTCCTTTGGTTATCACGTATCCAGTTTTTTTGCTGCATGTTCCCGGTTCGGTACCCCGGAGGACCTCAAATGGCTTATTGATACGGCCCATAAGGCGGGACTCACCGTGGTCATGGACCTGGTGCATTCCCACGCCGTATCCAACGAGGTGGAGGGGCTCAGCCGTTTCGACGGCACCCTGTACCAGTACTTTCATTCCGGGCCCCGGGGATGGCATGAGGCCTGGGACAGCCGGTGTTTTGATTACGGCAAAGACCCGGTGCTCCATTTTCTCCTGTCCAACTGCCGGTTCTGGTTAGATGAATACCGGGTGGACGGATTCCGTTTCGACGGCATCACCAGCATGTTGTACCATCATCACGGCCTGGGCCGGGCGTTTACCGGGTATGGGGATTATTTCGGTTCGGATGTGGATGAAGAGGCCATCTGTTACCTGGGTCTGGCCAACCGGCTCATCCACGACATCCGTCCCCATGCCGTGACCCTGGCAGAGGATATGAGCGGCATGCCGGGACTGGCTGCACCCATGGAAGACGGGGGTCTCGGATTCGATTTCAGGTTTGCCATGGGGATTCCCGACTACTGGGTACGCCTGACCAAGGATACACCGGATGAGGACTGGCACATGGGGGAGCTGTGGTATGAGCTCACCAACCGCAGGGCCGATGAACAGACCATCAGCTATGCCGAAAGCCACGATCAGGCCCTGGTGGGCGATCAGTCCCTGATCTTCCGGCTCATCGGTTCTGATATGTACCAGTGGATGCGGTGCGGGGATGAGAACCTGAAGGTGGACAGGGGGATTGCGCTCCATAAAATGATCCGTCTCATCACCCTGGCCACGGCCCACAGCGGCTATCTCAACTTCATGGGCAATGAATTCGGCCATCCCGAATGGGTTGATTTCCCCAGGGAGGGGAATGATTGGTCCCTTCACTATGCCCGCCGGCAATGGCACCTGATGGATGATCCATCGCTCAAATACCATTACCTGAGCGATTTTGACCGGGATATGATTAACCTGGCAAAGCGGTTCAAAATCTTCCAATCTCCGCACGTCCAGCTGTTACACGAACATTCAGACCACAAAATTCTGGCCTTTAAACGATCGGGACTGGTGTTTGTATTTAATTTCCATCCCCAGGCGTCATTCACTGACTACCGGATTTCAGTGGGCCCGGGAACCTACCACATGATTTTGGACAGCGATCACCCCCATTATGGCGGCCACGGACGGCTGGCGCCCGAACAGACCCATTCCACCGTCAGAGAGTCCGCTGATGCCGGTCCGGGCCACTGGCTCAGTCTGTATCTTCCCACCCGGACGGTCATTGTGCTGACAATACCGGATACGGGATCCTGAACCCTGCTCACTCCGGCACATGGCGGTTCACAAATGACTGTATGGCCGCAGGATATGAGGGCAGAAGACTGCAACCGCTGTGATCCGCACCCATGCCCACAAACAGCTCACCCCTCCCGGCCGGAAAGGCGTCCCGCAGGCGCCAGGCATGATGCAGGGGAAAGTTCTGGTCCTGTTCGCCGTGAATGATCAGTACCGGGATGTCGAGTTGCGGGGCCAGCCGGACCGGACTGATCTGGTCCATCCTCAATCCGTAAAACAGATCCATCCACAAGACCACCACCGGCCCGAACAGGTGTCCGAACACAGGATTGAAGCTTCGGTACAAACTGCGCAGGGCCTCCCGGGTACGGGCGTAGCAGCCTTCCAAGAAGAGATGGGTGACCTTTTCAGGGTTTTGGGCAGCGGCAATGACGGCTCCCGCGGCCCCGGCCGAGTGACCATAGAGGAGTACGGACTGGTTCACCCAGTTGAGGACGCTCTCGATGTCTTCGGCAAACCGGAAGGCGTTCATGAAACGATGCGGGGTGGAATGCCCATGGTCCCGTGCACTGTGGATCACCGTGGTAAACCCCATCCGTCCAAAGATCCTGGCCCGCTGCACCATGCGGTCGCGGTTCCGGCTCCAGCCGTGGGCCAGGACCACCATGCCCCTGGAGACGTTTTCGGGTTCGATTTGCCACACCTCGATCTTTCCCCCGTCCACCGCGGGTATGCGGGTATCTGTCACCGTTCCCCAATCCGGGACGTCCCGGACCGGGGAGCGGGGAAACTGATGGACCAGATAGGTGAAAATGAGCGTCAGGATTAGATAAAGGGCAAAAACGCCTGCGATGACATAAATCCACATAAGCTTCCTGTTTTGTCAAGAGTGTGGCACGATTCAAATGGAAGATACGCCGTATGGGCCGGAATATCAATGAGGAAAATCGACTCACCCCATGACCATGAACCAATCCATGATTGAAAAAAAGGTTTATTTTTGATCTGGGATCAGGCATATAAACGAGGCCAAACATACGTTCCACCTTAAACCACAGGTCTACGGTACCCGGGTCATGACAGAGATCAGGCAGGCAAGGGAAACGGATTTTGATGATATCTGGCCCATTATGCGGACGGTATTTGAAGCAGGGGATACCTATCCGCATTCAGGGGCAATCCCCAGGGAGGCGGCATACCACTATTGGATGAAGACCCCCACGGCCACGTATGTGGCCCTGGATGAGAGGCGGATTGTCGGCGCCTATTATTTGAGACCGAATCAACCCGATCGGGGAGCACATGTGTGCAATGCCGGCTACATGGTGCACCCGGAGGCCCGGAACCGGGGGATCGGCACGGCCATGGGAAGGCATTCCCTGACCCAGGCCAAACAATTGGGGTTTAGGGCCATGCAGTTCAATCTGGTGGTGGCCACCAATGCGCCCTCCATCCGCGTCTGGAAAAAACTGGGCTTTATGAAGACGGGCACCCTCCCCAAGGCGTTCGATCACAAGAAATTGGGGCTCGTGGACGCCTATGTCATGTACAGGGAACTTTAGCATTCGTAAGGTTTCGGGTACCGGGGTTCAGTATTCAGGAAAACCTCCACCCCGCCCTTCAGGCGCCGATTGAACAACCCTGCGGCTTACTGTGAAAAATGCGCTCGCCGAGCATTTTCACAGGCTTCGGCATATGGGGTCCCTGGGGGCCAGTATGCGATAGGGGTGATGGAGCACCTTCAGCGGATCCAGCAGGGTCAGCCGGTCGGAGGTGCCCAGGCTCTCCCAGCTGAACTGGTGGGGGGAGAGGGGCCTGGGGGCCCGTGCGATGGACAGGTGCAAATGGGGGGCCATGGGAAAAGGGGACGGCCCGGGTCCTGCCACTGTGGCAATGATATCCCCCCGGTGAACGGTCATGCCCGCACGGACATCCCTGTCGGGAACGGTATGCCCGTAGATGGTATACACCCAGCCGGGAGGCTCATCCGGAAGCATGTGCTCAACAATGAGGGATTTTCCCAGAAAATCCCTGATAATGCCGATAACCCTGCCATGGGCCATGACCGGAACCTCGGCCCCTTCATGAAGCCGGTCGATTTGGTCCTGCCGGGTCGTGTACAGGAGCAAATCCAGGCCTTCATGCGGTTTGTTTCGGAAGGTCTTATCGCCCCACCATTTGTCCGTGGTGTTAAACAGCATGCCGGGACAGAAGACCCACGCTTTCAAACCGGACACATCCAGTCCATATGACAGGCCAGAAAGCCTTTGGTTCCGCTGATCCCATGGCTGTGAGCAGTCCCTTTTTTCCAAGAATCACCTTTCATAGGGGTTTAAGATTGAAAAAACCTCGCAGATTGGTATAGATAAGGGGCAAAAAAACCGAACACAAGGCCCGACTCACGAGGTGGCAGGGGCATACTACGACAGAGGACTTGACCATTCAAGCGTGAAACACCCTCGATCGGCGCCAATGGGCGGACGCCGTGAGCCCTGAAGCACACTTTGGAGGATGTTGATGAGAACGTAGCAGGAAAGGGACCATGGATTTCGAGCACAATCCTAGGGTGGATTTTAAAGACATTCAGGACATGACCCGGGAAGAGGTCCGGCAGGAGGTGGAGGCCCTTCGGGAGGGCATCGAGTATCACAACCATCTTTATTATGTAAAGAATGAACCGGCCATCTCCGACGCCCGCTTTGATGCCCTTTTCCGTCGGCTTCAGGAATTGGAAGCGGCCTTTCCGGAATTTCAATCCGATATCTCCCCCACCCGCCGGGTGGGGGCCGAGCCCGTGGATGCATTAAAACGGGTGGTCCACGCCGGGCCTATGCTCAGTATCAATGCGGCCCTGGAGGAAAAACAGGTCCAGAACTTTCTCGACTTTATTCAGAGAAACACCACAGAAGAGATCGGATATGTGCTGGAGCCCAAATTCGACGGCTTCTCCGTGGAGGTGGTCTATGAAAAGGGCCTCTTTCAATACGGCGCCACCCGGGGGGA
>JAWLET010000110.1:0-8257 GCA_041685955.1 Desulfobacteraceae bacterium
CGGTGGAAGCGGAGAATTTTGAGTCCATCCATAACCACAACGCCTATGCCCACATCCAAAAACACCTGAATCACAGCAAATGATTTCCCGGACTGTGAATTCTTGGTGATATTAAGGAGGAAAAATGGCTGACGACCTGAAACAGATGTATCGCACCGTCATGGACGACCACTTCCCGTCCGAGATGACCATTTCCTTTGGGGATACGGTCCTGGTTTACCGAAAAAAGACGTGGAAGATCCCGGATGAAAAAGGCGGGGAGTTGGTGGAAAAGGGGCTTCGGTATGGAGAGAATCCGGGCCAGGAGGCGGCCCTTTATGAACTAATCAACGGGAATCTGGTCCTGGGGGAGTGCCGGTTTATCGGACCTGAGAAGGGGCTGGTGTCTGCAATTACGGAAGCCGATATGCTCCAGAGCGGAAAGCACCCCGGAAAGATCAACCTGACCGACGTGGACAACGCACTCAACATCATGAAGTACCTCACCGCGGGGCCCGGGGTGGTGATCGTCAAGCATAACAATCCCTGCGGGGTTGCCTACGGGGAATCCCTGGCAGATGCCTATGAAAAGGCCAACACCGCGGACAGGATTGCTGCATTCGGCGGATGCGCCCTGTTCAATCGGGCCATGGATGCAGACACGGCCGGGGCAGTATCGGAAAACTATCTCGAGGTGGTGGCGGCGCCGGATTTTGAAGCCGGGACCGTGGATATCCTCTCCAAACGGCCCAACCTGAGGATTATCCGTATCCCCCACATGGACAGGCTTTTTGAATACATCCCCCTGCGGTTCGTGGATTTCAAAAGCCTCATGGACGGGGGAATCATCGTGCAGCAGTCCCCGCACAACCGGATCAAGACCAAGGAGGATTTTACCCTGGCCACCACCGTATATAAGGGCCGGACCTATACCATTGAACGACAGCCCGGAGCAGATGAATATGCGGACATGTTGTTCGGATGGCAGGTGGAACAAGGGGTAACCTCCAACTCGGTCCTGTATGTGAAAAACGGCGTCACCGTAGGCATCGGCACCGGAGAACAGGACCGGGTGGGAGTGGCGGAGATCGCCATCCACAAGGCCTACACCAAATACGCGGACGCCGTCTGTTTTAAACGGCACCATCTCTCTCTGAAAGAGCTGGAATTGTCCGTGGCCCGCGGGGACAAGGAACAGGCCCTGATGGACGAGATTCACCAGGAAACCACCACGGCCAAGGGCGGCCTCATGGGTGCATCCATGATCTCGGATGCCTTTTTTCCCTTCAGGGACGGCGTGGACGTGGGGATCAGGGAAGGAATACGGGCCATCGTACAGCCGGGTGGGTCTCTCAGAGACTTTGAGGTCATTGAGGCCTGTAATCAGGCCGATCCCCGGGTCACCATGGTCTTTACGGGCCAGCGATCATTCAAGCATTAGTCAGGTCCGTTTCAAAAGCTGGCCGGGCGGGACCTTTCCATTACCGCCGGGCCGAGGGGAGTAAAATACCATGTACAGTGCCAGTGATTTGAGAAAGGGATTGAAGATCCAGATAGAGGATGAGCCGTATGTGGTGGTGGATTTTCAATTCTCCAAACCGGGCAAGGGGCAGGCCCTTTATCGGTGTAAATTGAAGAACATGATTACCGGGGTCATCATCTCTCCCACATACCGGTCCGGGGACACCTTTCACCCGGCTGATTTGGAAGAACGACGCATGCAGTATCTCTACAACCAGGAAGATGAATTCTGGTTTATGGATGTGGAGACTTACGAGCAATCCATGCTCACCATAGATCAGGTGGGGGATGCCAAAAATCTCATGACCGACAACCTGGAAGTGGATATCCTCTTTTTCGGTGACCGGCCCATAGGGATCACCCTGCCCAATTTTGTGGACCTCAAGGTGGCCAGGGCCGATCCCTGGGTCAAGGGAGATTCGGTGGCCGGCGATACCAAACCGATCACCCTGGAAACAGGGTATGTGCTTCGAGTGCCTCCCTTTATCGAGGAGGGGGAGAAAATCACCGTTGATAC
Organism: Desulfobacteraceae bacterium; assembly: GCA_041685955.1. Taxonomy (GTDB): domain Bacteria; phylum Desulfobacterota; class DSM-4660; order Desulfatiglandales; family Desulfatiglandaceae; genus JAIPDZ01. Next base: position 2,018 of record JAWLET010000110.1, read on the forward strand.
CCGCACCGGGGAGTATGTAACCCGGGTCAAAGCATAGGTCTGGTCCGGGTTCACATTCGGTGCCATTGTGTCGTCCCATCCCACATCAGAGTCCACCTTGAAAGTGCGGAAAAATGCCCTTGTCTTCCGGGCTGAAATGATTCGAGCCATCAGGGCGTTTTTTCTGGACAGGGGCTATCTTGAAGTGGACACACCGCATCTACTTCCGACGCTGGCCCCTGAAGTCCATATTCAGGCCATAGTGGCCGATGGGGGTTTCCTGCAGACTTCTCCTGAAGTATGCATGAAGCGGCTCTTGGCCGCGGATTACGGCAAAATATTCCAGATATGCCGCGCATTCAGAAAGGACGAACGGGGGGACCTCCACCTCCCCGAGTTTTCCCTCCTGGAGTGGTACCACACCCATGCCGATTACACCGGTCTTATGTCGGATTGTGAGGCCCTGCTGCTGCACCTCGCCCATGGCCTGAATTTGGGGGATACCCTTTGTTACCGGGGCAGGGATATCGCGCTCAAGGGACCCTGGGAGCGGCTGTCGGTGGAAGCCGCATTTCATCGTTATGCACCCATGTCCGCCAAAACGGCCCTGGAGGCCAATTGTTTTGATGAAGTCCTGGTCCGGGATATCGAACCCCGTCTGGGCGTGAAAACCCCCACCATCCTGTATGATTATCCGGCGCCCCTGGCCGCCCTGGCCCGATTGAAACCTGAGAATCAGGACCTGGCCGAGCGATTTGAGCTCTATGTGGGAGGGGTCGAATTGGCCAACGGGTTTTCTGAATTGATCGATCCGGCGGAACAGCGCCACCGGTTTCAGCGGGAATTGGAAAAGATGCGCAAATCGGGAATGAAACCCTATCCAATGCCGGAAAAATTCCTGAGCGTCCTGGCCCATATGCCTGAAACTGCGGGCATTGCCCTGGGAGTGGACAGGCTGGCCATGGTCTTATTCGGGGCGGATAAGATTGATGATGTGGTGGCCTTTACGCCCCAAGAATTATAATCCATACTTGATTACCCCCGTAATTTAAGGTAAAAGGAAGGCGTAAGATAATATGATTGAAGAACCCTGTAGCCCCGACAGGTCGGGATCTACGCTTCGCTCCGACAAGCAGCGGGGAATGCGCTCGCTGAGCATTTTCAACATCGCGACAACGAGGAAATCAACTGAACACAGATCATGGAAGCTTCGACCTACACAACTCCCGACAGCGCCATCATCCCAGGCGCAGCCCCTTCAAGAACAAAGCAATCGAGGTGTCTTGCCTGCGGCACCCCGGACATGAAACCCGGAAGACGATACTGTTCAAAAGAATGCCGCCGGCACATCAACTGGGTCCTTTCCCTTTCAAAGGGGTTGCTTAAGGCCCTCAACGCCAGATACGCCGCTTTTTCATTCACCAGTGAAGAGGTGATCCTGGATGTCTTCCCGGTATGGTCCAAGAAAGTCTCCAGATTTGTGTTAAGGCGGGGGCAGGGCAATAAGCCGGCGGATGATCTCAAAGAGCTGGTGCTGCAGTTCGGCACCCAATGGCATTCCATGGTGAACCATAACCGGTCTAAAAGCTACGCCTCCCTTTGCCTGGCCACCCAGAATCACAGAAAAGATATTCATCCCAACGTGCTCAAGCCGGATAAAAAATCGCGGCCCAGACTTTCCAAATCGGAGACCGGCAGCCTCAAAGCGCTACAGCTCCGAAGGGCCGATCTGGAATGTGAGGGATGTAAGACCAAAATAAAGGCCGCCTACAAAAAAATGGCCAAAGTCCACCACCCGGATGCGGGCGGAGATGAAGAAAAATTCAAAAAACTGAAAGACGCCCACGAACAGATGCTCTTGTGGGCGGAAAACCCCCTGTATACCTCACGAAAGGCGCTTGAGGACTGCTGGTCCTATGATGGGGCCACCAGCCGGTGGGCCCCCCCGTTGTAGGAACAAGGAGAAAAGACCCATGTCCGTCATCCAAAAAAGAAGGAGTATTGGAAAATATCAGGAGACGCTTCCATATGAAAAGGTTTATGAGGGAATCTATGGAGCGCCCTTTCGCCCCTGATGGGTCTATGCCTTTTTACCGGCGCCCTGATGTTTCGATTTGGCCTGCGCCAGCCGGGTCAACCGCTGTTTAATTTTCCCCTCCTCCCCTCGCCCGGTGGGTCGATAAAAAACTCGATCTTTCAGATTTTCCGGCAGATATTCCTGCCTTACCCAGGCCCCTCTATAATTATGGGGATAACGATATCCCCGGCCGTACCCGTGTTGCTTCATCAATGGGGTGGGGGCATTGCGGATGTGCAGGGGAATGGACAGGGGTCCGGAGCGTTCAATCTCCGATTTAACCGCTTTTTCGGCAACATAAAGGGCATTGCTCTTGGGAGCTGCAGCGAGATAGACGGCGGCCTCGGCCAGGGCAAGCTCCGCCTCGGGAGGGCCCACCTTCTCCCATGCCTCAAAAGCGGCCAGGGCCACCTGAAGGGCCGCGGGATCGGCCAGGCCCACGTCCTCGGAGGCAAACCGGATCATTCTTCGACAGATGAAAAGCGGATCTTCACCCGCCATAAGCATGCGGTAGAGCCAGTACACCGAGGCCTGGGCATCACTTCCCCTCAGGCTCTTGTGGAAGGCTGAAATGGTGTCATAATGCGCTTCTCCATCCTTGTCATGGGGTAAGGCCTGTCGGTTCAAGGCATTTTCCACGGTATTTAAGTCCAGTGGGACCGGGCCTTCGGATTTATTTCCCAAGGTATAGTGGACCGCTGATTCCAGGTTGTTCAAGGCCACGCGGGCATCCCCGTTTGACAGGGCCACAAGATGGGTCATGGCCTCGGGATCGATCCGGACCTCCAATCTCCCCAGGCCATCTTCCCGGTCATGAAGGGCCCGGTTGATCAGGGTTTGAATATCTTTGGGTTCCAGAGGCTTCAGAACAACGGTCCTGGCCCGGGAGAGGAGCGGGGGGATGATCTCAAAGGAAGGGTTCTGTGTGGTGGCCCCGATAAGGATAATGACCCCGCTTTCCACATGAGGGAGAAAGGCGTCCTGCTGCGCCTTGTTGAACCGGTGGATTTCATCCACAAAGAGAATCACGGGTTTTCCCCGGTTTTTCATCTCTGCCTCGGCTGCGGCGATAATTTCCCTCAACGCCTTCACACCGGAAGTGACCGCGGAGAAGGCATGAAAAGACACTCCTGCATACGCTCCCATCAGTCTGGCCAGGGTGGTTTTCCCTGAGCCGGGCGGCCCCCAGAAAATGACCGAAAAGATCCGTCCGCTCCGGACCGCCCGGCCTAAGAAAGCATCCTCGCCCAGCAGGTGGTCCTGTCCCACAATCTCTTTTAGACTTTTGGGCCTCATTCTTTCCGCCAGAGGCCTATGCGCGCTTTGGGCAAAAAGGGACATAACTCAAACCGGCTCCTGGACTAAAAGGGCTGAGGTTAAGGTCAGGATTCTGTCCAGGACCAATGGCCTGCCCACGGTCACGTCCGGACCCACATCCTGGGTGGGAGCCGCTGCACGGGACTTTGCACGGGCATTGAACAGAAGCACGGGGAGATGGGACGTTTTCCGTTTTACCTTTGAAATAAAGCGATTGTGGCCAAGCCCGGGGACCTCATCATCGGCAATGATTAGATCGAAATGATTATTCTCAATTAAGTGAAGCCCCTCTCCGCAGGTGGTGGCGCCCGAGATGAGGGCCCCTTTCTCCTCCAGTACCCCGCGGATGAGCTTGAACACGGGGCCGTCTCTGGCCACCAAAAGAATGTTCGAACCCTTGAGCCCCCGTCTTCTGTTGCGGGCCCCGGGCACAACCGGGTTGCCTCCGAGGGGGAGTTCAATCACCACGGTGGTCCCCCCGTTCTCAAGGCTGGAAACCAGAACCCGCCCGCCGTGTTTATGAACAATGGCTTGAGCGAGGCTCAATCCAAGCCCCCGGCCGGGCTCCGGCTTGGTGGTGAAAAAAGGATCAAAGATGCGCTCCAGAACCGCTTGAGGCATCCCGGGGCCACTGTCCTGTATGTAGATGCACCCCAGACCCGAATGGGTTTCGGTGGTGAGGAATATCTCCCCGCCTTCCGGCAAGGCCTCTACCGCATTCATAAGAACATGCTCCAATGCCTCCCGCATGTGCAACCGGTGGCCGTATAAGGAAGCCATGGATCTAAGATAGGTCTTGATCCTCACGTGGTCGTGATCCGATCCCGAACAGCTGATCTCTTGGACCCGGGCGACGGCCTCTTTTACCATCTCCTCCATGGGCAAGGGGCTGATGTCTGATGGATCATACTCCATTGTGGTCAACAGGTGCAGGGTTCGGGTCATCCGGTCGCACTCATCCAGGGAGGCGGCCATCCGCTCAACAGCCAGAAGCCCGGTCTGTTCTGGCCCGGGGCCCGACCTTTTCAGTTCGACGATCCCGGTTTGCAGGTGGGACACGGATCTTTCCAGGACCGGGGAGAGACTGGACATGATCCGCCTTAGTGCTTCCCGCTTGAGCGTTTCACACCGGTCTTTTTCTTTTTCCCTTCTTGCGGAAAGCTCTGTGATAGTGAGCAGAAGTGCGGTTCGACCCTGTTCATATCTGATCTTTTTGGCCTGGATTTCACACAAAAGGGGGTTGCCTGTGCGGTCCATGAGAAATGATTCATAGGGGCCTTTTACACCCGATTGCCGGACCAGCGCACCCAGGCTCTCTTTTGATGCGGGATGGATAAATTCGAAAAAATCCATGGCCTTCATCTCCTGTGGAGTATACCTGAAAAGATCAGACGCCGCTTGATTGGCCAGATCGATCTTTCCTTTTTGTATAATCAGCACCGGTCCAGGAAGTTCATGGATCAGCTTTGAGCGGTGCACAATCTGTTTGTGGAGCCGCCGTTCCTCCTTTTTAAGGGCCGCTATCTTTTCTCTGAGGCCCCGGTTTTCTTCCCTGAGTCTCGCCCCCCACGATTTGGGCTCCGGCTTATTGCCCTGTTGCATACGTCATTCCCTTGGGTAAATCCGTACCTGCGATTCCCTTATGGGATCCCTTCGCGCCTTGATCCCGGTTCAGGGTGCAATTATTTCTGTTAGGTACTGATCGGCTTTTCAAAAGAAACGAGGCTATGATGAACATGGTTTCAGGTGTCAGGTGTCAGGTAGTATATCGCAACCAGGAGGATTTTTCGAATAGGTTCCCGCTCTTAGTTCCATGGGCACTGAAAGCTTCAGGATAAAGCGGTCGGTTCTATCTTTTGCTGGCACTTGAAACACTGAACACTGAACACTGAAACCTGGAAGGCCTAACACTTTTGATTACACCCCCCGGTTCAATTCCCCTTGATGATCCATTTTTTATAGCGTATCATATTTTTTTAATATCTGACAACAGAACGATTTTTCAAAAGAGGATTCCGTGAGTGGTACACCTTTTGTACATCTGCATGTGCATACCGAATACAGCCTCTTAGACGGCGCCATTCGAATCAACAGCTTGCTGGACAAGGCCCATGAGCTGGGCATGGGGTCTGTGGCCATCACAGACCACGGAAATATGTTCGGCGTGGTGGAGTTCTATGACAAGGCAGTCAAGGCCGGCATTAAACCCATCATCGGCTGCGAGGTATATGTGGCCCCCGGCGATCGAAAAGACCGCTCCCCTTCGCCCACTGGGGAACCCAATGCATATCACCTGGTCCTGCTGGTCATGAATGAAAAGGGGTACAAAAACCTGACGCGCCTGGTGACCCTGGGACATCTGGAAGGGTTTTACTATCACCCGCGCGTGGATATGGCCCTGCTCAGGGAATACAACTCAGGTCTCATCGCCCTGTCCGCCTGCCTTAAGGGCAATATCCCCTATCTGATCCGTATCAATCAAATGGACGCTGCCCTCCGGAAGGCCCAGGAGATGGCGGGCATTTTTGATGACCGGTTTTACCTGGAAGTCCAGGCCAACGGGTTGGCAGAGCAGCAAACCGTGAACCAGGGTCTTAAAGAGATTTCCAAAACACTGTCTCTTCCCCTGGCCGCCACCAACGACTGTCATTACCTCAACAAAACGGATGCCATGGCCCACGACGTGCTTCTGTGTATCCAGACCGGAAAAACCATTGATGACGAAAAGCGGCTCAAGTTTTCTTCCGATGAGTTCTATTTCAAATCCCGTCCGGAGATGGAAGCCTCCCTTACGGGATATGGTGAGGCCCTGGATAACACGGCTCACCTGGCCGAGCGGTGTAACTTTCAGATGGGTTTCGGGGAGT
>JAWLET010000111.1:0-8187 GCA_041685955.1 Desulfobacteraceae bacterium
AAATGCCCCTTTTGCAATAACGAAGACCAGAAAAGTCTTGGGTATTTTGAGTCGGAGGCGGAGGAAGGGTTTCGAGTCTATTTCTGCCGCGCATGTTCACGCTATCTCAAGACCGTGGACAAGCGGGTGCTGGAGGAAGTGGCCCCTCTTGAACTGGAGGGGTTGGCCACCCTGCACCTGGATTTGCTGGCCAGTGAACAGGGCTTCAAATCATAACTCAGGGACCCAGCAATCCCATGTAAAACCGCACGAGTTCCATTTGTTCCAGATAACGGGGGTCGTGTTCAGCAGTGGACAGGGCCCTCAGCAGGTGTTCGCAGATGGTCCTTGCCTCCCTGATCCGCCCGGCGCCGGTCAATTTTCTGAATAAATATTCAAAGCCGTGGGAGCAGGCGGGTAAGGGGCTGTTGACAAACGCTGATACTGCTGCGTCATACGCTCCCTGATCCATCCTGAACGCCAGCGCAAGGGTCCCGCTCATGTGGTCCGCAAAGGGATTGTCATGGGCAATCCTGTACCCGAGTTCACGTTCGATAATGGTGTTCAGTGCCAACGGGGCCTCAGGGCTGCAGAAATAGTAGGGCTTTATATACCCCCGGGATCGCTCTCCATACAGGTGGTATTCTGCCCCGCCCTTCTCCACCCATCGGCACAGGGGCGTTCCCTCATATATCCTGCCGCCCACAGTGTATTCATACCGTCTCAAAAAATCGGGCGGATAGGCCTTCATGCGGTCAAGCGAATAATTGACGGTGTCAAAGCTTTCCCCCGGAAGGCCGAAGATCATGGACACCGTACACGCTATGTTGTGCCTATCGCACAGCTCCATTACCCTTATGAGATCCTTCTCACGGTAGGAGATCTGATTTTCTTTCAGGACCTGGTCGGAAAAACTATCCCCGGTCAGAATAATGGAAAACCCCGCTTCAGCGAGAAGGGCTGCAAAATCCGAATCAAAGGGTCTGGGAAGGAATTGTGAAGTAAACCCGAACCGTTCATGCAACCTTTTCTCCATAATGCGGTGGATCAGGCGGGTGCAATAGGTCAGGTCGGGCAGGTTGAATTCGGTATCCACAAAGAAGAGGTTGCGCACCTCTTCATGGGCTTGAGCGATATCCTCAAGTTCCCCAATGACATCTTCTATCTCTCTAAAAACAAATTCCCTACCCTCAATGATGGGCTCCACACAATAGCTGCATTGTTGGTTACACCCCCTTTTGACCTGGACAGGGAGGCCTGTGGACTCAAAGGCATAAGTGAACTGTTTATCCCTGGACAGGGCCCAAGTTCCTGTCTCAAATCGGTACGGTTCCCGCTCATTGATGACACAACCCCTGTTATGGAAATGGGCAAGACCGGGGATGGTGCGCACCTGGTCCTGGTCCGGGTAGGCCTTCAGGAACCTCAAAAGGGCCTGCTCGCCCTCGCCGATTATCCCGTATTGGATGTCGAGAGCACGTAAAATGGCTTCAGGTGAAACAGTGAATCCCCCTCCGCCGGCAATGATGGGAACGCTCGGGGCCGCCCTTTTGAGCACCTCTGCAATCTGTTGAATCTCCGGCAGAAAGTAAAATGTCTTATATCCGTCATCCCCGAAATCCCCGTACGGTTCACATGACATACAGGTATCCAGATTGCGGATCCCCAGTCCCACAAGCTCGGGCCTGGAAACGGTCAGAAGATGCCTCAGATTGGTTTCAATATCCGGCTCGGGCAGGAATGGATATCCGATGTCCACATGGTATCCGTGCCGGCGCAAAACCCCGGCAATCACATCAAGGCCGAACGGGTAAACCTGTTTTACAAAATAGTACCTGTCCGTATATAAAAGAAGAATCCTTTTTATCTCAGCCGATTCTGTTTTCATGGACACCCCACCGTGGGCTATTCAACTATTCGGGGACACGGTTTGTGCTTCAGGTTTGGTTGTCTTCTGTTAGGTTTACAGTGGTGTGGGGCCGAGCATTACCGGAAAGGGGAGGCCAAAAGGGGGTCAGGGCATTGATTAGTCAAGCGGCCACAACCCCTTTTCTTCCAAAAGGCCTTTGAGGACCTGTAGCGCCACATTGGTGGCAGGCACCCCTGCGTAAACGGCCGTCTGAAAAATCACCTCCGAGATCTCCTGGGGTTTGCACCCCACATTCAAGGCCGCATGAATATGCAGTTTCAACTCATCCGGCCTGGAGAGTGCGGTCAGGGCCGCAACGGTGATCAGTTGGCGGATCTTGTGGGGGATCTTTTCCCTGGCATACATCTGACCCGTAATAAACAAAGAAAGGTCCTTGGCCAGGTCCTTGTCAAAGGCCCGCCACAGGTCATACGGTTTTTCATCCGTTACACCGTCGAAATACAGCGCAGCGGTGTCCCGGGTCTTTTCAGATATGGATTTGCTCAAAACGAATATCCTTTCGTGGTTGGAATGTTTTTGGCGCTGGAAATGATTTATCAAGGGTTTCTCTTGGGACAACGGCCAAGACCATACGGAAATCCAACCTGAGCGTCAAGGGAAAATGACCCTTGACCTGGGAGTTGAACCAACTTGACCCCATAGGCTCAAGTCAAAGCATCGGGTCATCAGGTGGAGCCGGGCAAATCCTTTTTTATGTTCTGACAATAAACGACGCTATTTAAAAAATATGGCCTACCAGGGATCCCCTTCCGGGCGCACATGACCGCTCACCCCATTCTCTCGGACGCTGTCGATATGTACGGGGACGATGCTGCCCGGGTGTATAGACTCAGAGGGAAAAATGACCGGAAGATAGTTATCGCCGGTGCCTCTGACCAGTTTCTCCTGAGCATTATGCCAGGTCTCCATCAACACGTCAAAGCGTTGCTCCAGGCAGCTATTATAAAAAAGAAGCCTTTTTCCCTGTCCCAGTTCCCGCAATTGCGCGGCCCTCCTTTTGATGGTTTTGGGATCCACCTGATCCGGGAATGATGCGGCCGGTGTGCCGGGCCTGGGCGAGAAAGGAAAGACATGGAGGTAGGAGATGGGCAGATCCCTGAGCAGGGCATAGGTGTTCTGGTGGGCGGGTTCATCTTCTCCGGGAAACCCGGCCATCACGTCCACACCGATGGCGGCCGAGGGACTCTCGGCATGGATGGTTTCAATGAGCCGGGCAAAGGCAGCCCGGGTGAAACCACGGTTCATTCGCCTTAGGATGCGGTCGTCGCCGCTCTGCAGGGGAATATGGAAATGTCTGCACAGCCACGGGTCATGGGCCATCCGTTCGATCAGCCCCCTGTCCAGTTCATTGGGCTCAAGGGAGCTTAATCGGATGCGCAATGGTAAGCGCACCTTTCCCACCGCTTCGAGGAGAGTGGTTAGATGAATGTCCCCCTTGAGATCCACGCCGTATTTTCCAAGGTGTATCCCGGTGAGCACCACTTCCTTGAATTCCTGGGCCGAGAGATCCTGCAGCACGGAGATGACCGCCTCAGGGACCAGACTCCGATAAGGCCCTCGGGTATAGGGGACAATACAGTAACTGCAGAAAGATTGGCACCCGTCCTGAATCTTGAGATAGGCCCGGGCCCTGCCCGGAAAACTGCTGATTCTGAGAAAATCAAAGGGGGTATGGGGTTCAAAGGGTTTCAGGGATACGACTTGTTGCTGTTTTGAAATGCCGTTGAGTATCATGTCCGCCACCCGGCCTTTGGTGCGGTTGTCTGCAATGAGATGGACCCCCTGAATGGCGGTAAGCTCCTCAGGAAATGCCTGGGCATAACAGCCGATGGCCGCAACGGTGGCGTCCTTATTTTCCCTGATGGCCTTGCGGATGGCCTGTCTGGATTGGTGGGCGGCCCGCTGGGTCACAATGCAGGTATTGACAATGACCACGTCACTAAGCACTCCCGCTTCTGAAGGGGTCCCTCCGGCTTGACGCAGGGTTTGATCCAGCCAGGCGGATTCGTACTGGTTGACCTTGCAGCCCAGGGTAATAATGGTAAAAGAAAAGGCCATACGCGCCTATACTTCAGACCATGGGTTCAGCCGTAGCTGATGACGCAGTGATCCACCCGCCCCCGATGACCCGGTCTCCCTGGCAGCATACCAGGGCCTGGCCCGGGGTGACGGCCCACTGGGGCGCATGAAAGGTAAAGCGCACTTCCTGTGAAGACAACACCTCCAACACTCCGGGGGCCGGGGTATGACGGTAACGGACCTGGGCTGACAGCCCATGAATCTCTCCGAATAAGGGCCTGCCCATCCAGTGAAATCGTGTTGCCTTCACGGTGGTGGTGTAGATTTCTTCTCTTCTCCCCACAATCACTTCATGGGTTTTAGGATCGATCTTCCGAACGTAATAGGGCCGCGAGGAGGCGATCCTCAGCCCGTGTCTCTGTCCGATGGTGTAGTGATATATGCCGTTATGTTCTCCCAAGACTTGTCCCTGGGAGTCTTTAATCAACCCCCTTTTTTCCATCACATGCTCTTTCCTTTGCTGGACGAAATGCCGGTAATCCATATCCGGGATGAAACAAATCTCCTGGCTTTCCATGCCCGGCTCACAGGGGAGGTTCGTTTCTGCAGCCATTTTTTTGACCGCCGCCTTGGTCGTATGGCCCAGGGGAAACACCGTCCGTTTCAGAATGGCCGCGTTCAGGCGATGCAGAAAATAGGACTGATCCTTTTTGGGATCCATGCCCCGTAGAAGGTGGATGGTTCCATCCTCTGTCTGTCTTAGGAGCCTTGCATAATGACCGGTCCCCAAGAAAGGAATGCCTTTTTGTTCAGCAAACCGGCTCATATACTCGAATTTGATGCGGGCATTACACCGCACGCAGGGATTGGGGGTTAATCCGCTCCGGTAGGACTGGACAAAGGGATCGATAATGATCTGCTCGAATTCTTTTTGAAGGTCAATGAAATCGATAGGAATGTCAAGGTGTCGGGCGATCTGTGTGACCTTTCGGATCCTGTCTTCTTTTATTGGGCCTGGAGCCGGAAGTCGGAAATGGATTCCGAAAACCTTCCAGCCTCTTGCCTTCAGCAAGGCGGCAGCCAAGGCACTGTCCAGCCCGCCGCTGAGGGCCACTACGATCCCGGAGGGGCTATCATTCATTGGATTACCGGTTAATTGCCTAAAGAAGAGATTTCAATCCAGGAGGGTCCGATTGAACCTGACCTCCATGGCCCTGGCCGGGCACGCGGCAACACACCATTCGCAGGCGCTGCACCGCTCCTTGTCAAATTCAACCGTCATCTCAGGTCTTTTGATGTGAAGGGCCCCTGTAGTGCATACCGCGGTACAGGCCCCGCAGTGAAAACAGGCCTCTTCGTTTCGTTTGATATCCTGCCCGATGCTTTCCACCTTGATCCCTAAGCTTTTGAGATAGCGAACGCCTCTCTGGAAGTTCTTTTTGTGTCCCGACAACTCGAGCACCATAAAGCCTTCCTTTCTGGGATAGATGGTGGCCTTGAGTATGTTGAAGGAGAGATCGAATTTTTTGACCAGATTCACCGCTATGGGATCGTCCACCACCTTCTTGGGGAATCTGAGGGAAAGCCTCTTTTTATACATTGAGTCTCCTGTTTATAAGGCGGTACAGGGTGAAGTGTACGGCCTCAGGTCTGCACCAGCACCTTTTTCATGACCCGTTCAAAGCCTGGAAAGGATTTCTCAATTACCCGGTCAGACACACAGTACGCGATTCTGAAATGCCCGGGGCCGCCGAACCCGGTTCCAGGAACGGTAAGGATGTTTTCATTCTGAAGCAGATTCACAAAGGCGATATCGTCCTCCATGGGCGTTCTGGGAAACAGGTAAAAGGCGCCTTGCGGCTTGTTGACCTCATATCCCAGGGCATCCAGGCCTTCACATAGCCGGTCCCGCTTCTGCTGATAGGTTGAAATGTCCACACTCTCGTTCAAAAGCGGGGTGATGGCGCGCTGCATGAGGGCGGGGGCATTGACATACCCTAAGATACGGTTGCACAGGACCATGCCGGCCAGAACCATATCCTTGTCTGAGATATCCGGATGTGCGGCCGCATAGCCGATGCGCTCTCCGGGCAGGGAGAGGTCCTTGGAAAAGGAGGTGACCACAAACGATTCTTTGTACACACCGAAGATGCCGGGTACGGTAATGCCGTCATAGACGATTTTGCGATACGGCTCGTCCGAAATTAAATATATGGTGTCCCCGAATTTCTCGCTGTACCGGGAAAGGAGTCTGCCCAGTTTTTCCAATTCATCTGCGGCGTATACCTTGCCCGTGGGGTTATTGGGAGAATTGATGAGCACGGCCCTGGTCTTTCGGGTAATGGCTTTTTCCATGGCCGCGAAATCCAATGAAAAGTCGGACCGGGTGTTGACAAGGTTCGGTACGGCCTGATGGTTATCCAGATAGAAATTATATTCCACAAAGTAGGGCTTAGGGATAAGGACTTCTTCTCCGGGATTTAAAATGGTTTTGAGGACCACATTCAGCCCGCCGCCCGCTCCCACGGTCATCACGATGTCATCAGCGGTTGAATGGACCGGGTGGACTGAGTTTAAATAGTCGGCCACTGCCTCCCGGGTCTCCACGAAACCGGCGTTCGACATATAGGCGTGTTGTCCAGGAGTTCGGTCCTTTACCAGTCGTTCAAGAACATCATTGACGATTTCCGGGGGCTCCAGATTGGGGTTGCCCAGGCTGAAATCAAACACATTTTCAGACCCGTATTCCGCCTTTCGTCTGGCGCCTTCTTCGAACATTTTTCTTATCCAGGAAGATTTCTCAATAGAGGAACGAATCTTGTGCGAAACCGCCATACCATAGTCTCCTTAGAGTATAGTGTTTATCCGATGTATAAGCATATCGTTTTGATTCGGCTTGTCAACACAAAATCCTTTTTTCAAATCTCCTCCAGAAAAGCGCCCGACTGCAGATACAAATGCGGGACATCTGCATATCCTGATCATTTGTGTGAGGTGCAAATGAAATCAGCTTGACACTGAAGGAGCGTTTCTCTAACGTAACTGGTTTGGGACGTTTGATATCAACATAGGATGAAATAGAGGTGCAGGTCCATGAAAAAGGGAAAGCAGGCGAAATCGACCATAGCGATTTTGACCGGAGGAGGAGATGTCCCCGGTCTGAATCCCTGTATCAAGACCCTGGTGTATCGGGGGCACAGTGAAGGGATCGAGGTGCTGGGGATCAGAAGGGGATGGGCCGGATTGTTGGAATACAACCCTGAGGATCCGGAAACGGCGGGGAATTGCGTGGTGCGGCTTTCCCCTGAAGAAGTAAGAACCATAGACCGCTATGGGGGGACCTATCTGCATACCTCACGGACCAATCCCAGCGCCACCCAGAAACGGGATGCGCCGGCCTTTTTACAGGAGGAATTCACAAATGATGATGAAGTCAAGGACTTCACGGCACATTGCATTCAGAACCTTGAGCATCTCGGTGTGGATGCAGTGATGCCCATCGGCGGGGACGACACCCTGAGCTTCGGCGAACGGTTGCATAAGGAAGGGATTCCTGTTATCGCCATACCCAAGACCATGGATAATGACGTATTCGGGACTGATTATTGTATCGGCTTTTCCACGGCTGTGACCCGGGGGGTGGAGTTTATCCATGCGCTCAGGACCTGTGCCGGCTCCCACGAACGGATCGCCGTCATCGAGTTGTTCGGAAGATACTGTGGAGAGACCTCTCTGATTTCTGCATACTTAGCGGGTGTGGATCGGGCCATTATTTCGGAGGTTCCCTTTGATCCGGAAAAACTGGCCCACCTGGTGATGGAAGACAAAAGGGCCAATCCAAAGAACTATGCCATGATCACCATCTCTGAAGGGGCCCAGCCCATAGGCGGGGAAATGGCCCTGTCAGGCGAATGCGATGCCTATGGGCACCGTCGGCTGGGGGGTATCGGAGAAGAGACCGGAGTGATCCTCAAACAGTTGACGGGCGAGGATGTCTTAAACCAGCGACTTTCTTATCTCATGAGAAGCGGGGCCCCCGATTCCCTGGATCTCATGGTGGCGGTGAATTTCGCCAATATGGCGGTGGACCTCTTTTTGAAACACACCTTTGGCAGGCTGGTAGCCCTGTCCGGGGGAATCTATACAGACATTCCCATGAGCACCGTGACCACAGGTCAAAAACGGGTGGATGTGCGGGAACTCTATGACATGGAGGCCTATCGTCCCAAGGTGCGGCATGTGACCGGTAAACCCATGTT
>JAWLET010000112.1:0-8157 GCA_041685955.1 Desulfobacteraceae bacterium
GAGAGAAGTCATGTTTAAACGGCCAATGATTGGGATACTTTTCCTTACCATTTTTTGCTGATCCCATTTTTCCTTCCTTGCACTCATGCAAGGCCCCCCAGGCCCGGTCCCAATTTCGTGTGGATGGCTCCCCATCATGCCCCCGATGGGGCTTTGATACCCGGTCACTGGAAATATAACGGCCCTGCCAGACCGGGAAAGGATTGGATTCCCGGGCACCATGCGGCCAATGGGAAATGGATCCCGGGGCATTGGAAATCGGTACCGCGGGGAAAACAGCACAAGGCCTGGGTTCCAGGTCATTGGGGCCCCAGGGGAAAATGGATCCCCGGCCATTGGCGATAGCTGAAAGAAGAGATCGGGAGTGACCCGTGTCAGGTCTCGTAAAAAGGATCCCACCTGGTGGTTAGATTTTCAAAAGACATGGGAAAGAACCCCTGTTTTATGAATAGATCATAATAATATCTTTCTTTTCTGGAATTTAATCGTATTTTGGAAACCGGCGTATAAGGCATGGCCTCAAATTGTTTCTGGCTGATTTTGGAGCCTGCCAGCTCATCCATCACCGAATCCACCCCCACTCCCCTGGCAAAGCGCATTTTCTTGCGCCATGCAATCTCCGGCGGCAGATATTCCTGTAACGCTTTTCGCAGGATCCATTTTTCAGGGACCTCTCCCTTTTCTTTGTCATAATCTTCGTTATATTTGTATTTCATGGGGATTTTTTGAAAAAGGGCCACCAGCTTTGAATCCGGAAAAGGGGTTCGGGGTTCCACTGAGGCCGCATGCCATCCCTGATTCAGCCGTCTCAGGCCGGTATCACCTGCAATATCAATGAGCTTTTGATAGACCGCTTGTCTTTGCTGGGGCTCAGCCCATTGATCATAGAAGTCTTCCAGCTCTCCGAAATAACCTCCAGAGATCTCATCCGCGGTTTCTCCCACAAATACGCAATTGGTAAATTTGGCAGCCAGTCTGGCTGTAAAATAATTGGCGATCCACCCCGAGATGCAGTCCTGATCAAAGGATTCCAGGTACCACACCGCTTTGGGCAGTATCTTGAGGATCTGGTCATCCGTAATTTCGGTGATGTAGTGGTTTGCATCCAGAAATTCCGCCATAAGCTTGGAAAAGTGCAGATCCGGACCAGGGCTTCTTTTGATGGTGGCGGTGAATTGCGGGAATCTGATATCGTATTCTTTGGCCATGATACCGGCCACTACAGAGCTGTCAAACCCGCCGCTCAAGGCTACGCCCCCGATGGCCTGATCTTCCATCAGCCTGTGGGTCGCCTCGAGCATGGTATCCTTTACCAGAGTCGCAATACCTTCTACATCTTCTGGGTCAAAATCAGGGGTTTCGGGTGTAAACGGCTGAAAAGAATGGATCTGGTCATCTTCGGATGAATAATAATGTCCGGGTGGAATGAGTTCCACCGACGGTACGTATTCTCTCAGGGCTTTGGCTTCAGAAGCAAAGTACAGTTCATCTTCTTCTATCCGGGTGCCATACACCAGATATCTGACGCCCAGGGGATCTCTGGCCAGAAGCAGCTTGTCTTCATCAATAATGGCGCATGAGAAATAGCCGTCCAGATAGGAAAAACAGGCTTCTCCATATTCCAGATACAAATCCTTGAGCAACTGGACATTATTCTTGTTTTTTTCCCGCGGGTTATACAGGAGTCCGTCTAATAGAAAGATACAATTTCCTGCCGCACAAAAGGCATAGGTCGATCTGGGAGAGGTATCCAGCTCAACGCATCCTACCGCCCCTCCGGTAAAACTCCTGACCAGCATATTGTCCGGTCCCCGGTGCCTTAAAATGTTGAGCATTTTGCCCACAATGATAGGATCTGTTTTCTCCTTTGATTCCATTTCTCTTTTGACCACTCCGGCTATCCCTGCCATGGGTTTTTTTCTCCTCCTATTTTTTTTCATACCCCCAGATAATTGGACGTCTTTTTGACCGGGTCATTAATGTCTTTTCCCATATCCCCATAGACATCAACCCTTCAGTCCGTTTCTGGTTGATCTAAAATATCAGCCCTCAAGAATTAAAAAGTTTCAGCCCTTCCGGAGCAGTTAGCTGATCTTGTGCGGGTTAATGGTCAATACAGGCACCGGTGATTTTTTGACCACATTCTCGGCCACGCTGCCGAAAAAGACATGCTCCAATCCCTTGCGGCCATGAGTTCCCATAATGACCAGATCGATTCCCTCCGCACCAATCGCCCTTAAGATTTCCTGGGCCGGATCCCCGGAAATGATCCTTCTTTGAAAATTGGGACAGCTTTGAAGCTGCTCGTCACAGACCGTATCCATGGCCTTTTCAGCCCCCTCTATCGCGTCCTTCTGGTACTGATCCAGGGGTATATGGGGAATATACGATCCACCCCCCCATTTAGACAGATCTTCCACCACATGGAGCAGGTAGATCATGGCATTGTACTTATCAGAAATAGACAAGACATACGGCAGAATCTTGGATGAATTTTCCGTAAAATCGATGGGAAATAAAATGCGTTTTATCTCTACCATGGCGTGCACCTCCTAAATCTGTTTTGGTAAATCCCTATCTCTTCTTCGTTTGTCCATATTCAGCCTGGGGCGTTTCTTAGGCTGAAAGAAAAAAAATTTATAATACAAAATATCAATTTCCATGCCAAGCTGTTTAGGGTCCTTTTCCACAGTCCCCAGAAGGCGAAGGCTGTTCACATCATGCCTGTGGACCCATTCGTCTCCCTCCCGGCGCAGGGCCCGAATGGCGGTGGGTGCGGTGTAAAAGACACTGACGCGATGTTTTTCGACCACATCCCAGAACCGGTCATAGGCAGGATAGCTCGGGACGCCTTCAAACATGATACTGCTAGCACCGGCACAAAGGGGTCCGTAGACCAGATAGCTGTGGCCGGTGATCCAACCGGTATCGGCCGTACACCAGAAGGTGTTCTCATCCTCCCATAAAGGTGTACCATCCCGAATCCACTTCCAAGCCCTGGCTTTTCATGGCAGGCTGAAACTCCCCGGTCATAAAGGCGGCATATTCCTGTTTCCTCCCTCCCACAGGATCCCAGCTTTGCACAAATTTGATGGATTTCATCTATTCCCTCCATTGGTTACCCGATGCAGGCCTGACGGCCGCAACCAAATTAGTCGTCAGGTTTCGGGTTTCAGTAAAGAACCAGTCCTGATACCCGTTGAAGATCCCGCTGCCTGCGGAGAAACCTGACAGCTACCACCTTTATCGTTGGTGAATCAAACAAGTTAACTTCGATAAAACATCTTCGCTTCTTGCGTAGAAGTTACAAGCTAAGATTCTATTTCGCCACCTGGTGAGTCACATGAATGCCGAATCTTTTCATCCTGTTCCACACGGTTACCCGTGAGATTTCCAGGATACGGGCGGCTTCAGACTGGTTCCCACCCGTCTTATTCAATGCCTCGATGAGTTCGCTCTTCTTTGCCTCGTTTGGATCCGGGGAGACTGTTCTCTTTTCAACCCTATCCGTAGGCAGATCAAAAATACTGGGAGGAAAGTGATGGGGTTGGATGAGGGGGCCATGACAGATAACGAAGGCATATTCAAACGCGCCTTTCAGCTCCCGCACATTCCCGGGCCAATGATAACGGAGAAGTACGGCCATGGCATCATCGCTGATTCCTGTTATGTTCTTTCCAGTTTTCAGATTGATGCGCTGGATGAATGCCTGGGCCAGGATAGGGATGTCCTCTATTCGGTCTCGCAAGGGTGGTAGGGTAATGGGAATAATGTTGATCCTGAAAAAAAGATCGTCTCGGAAACGGCCCTTTTCCACAAGTGCTTTCAGATCCTGATTGGTGGCCGTAATAATACGGACATCAACGGGTATAGACCGGTTGTCACCTACCCGTTCGATGACCTTTTCCTCCAAGACCCTCAGCAGTTTTACCTGAGTGACCAGGGGTAGATCACCGATTTCATCCAGGAACAGATTTCCTCCCTGAGCGGCCTCAAAGCGCCCTGCTCGCCCCCGTACTGCACCGGTAAATGCACCTTTTACATGACCGAAGAGCTCGCTTTCGAGGAGTGATTCGTTTAGAGCGGCGCAGTTGACCTTCACAAAAGACTTGTTTTTTCGAAGACCTATTTTATGGATTGCTTCTGCTACCAGTTCCTTACCGGTTCCGCTCTCCCCCAGGATAATCACCGGTGCATCGGATCGGGCCACATTTTCGATAAGATCAAAAACCTGTTGCATGAGGGGAGAGGTCCCAATAACCCCGTGAAAACCGTCTTCAGCGCGCAGCTCCCGGCGAAAGGCCTCTATCTGGTGATCTTTTTGAATGATTTCGGTAATGTCTGTAAATGTTTCCACAGCGCCGATACCCTGCCCGCTGGTATTTCGTAGAACAGATGCATTCTTTAAAATTTCCAGGAACTTGCCGTCTTTTGTCGTCAGCCTGCATCTTCTACGGTTGAGTGTGCCGATTTCAAACAAGCGACACCAGTGCTTTTCATTTCCCGCTGCCCGCGAATCGTAACAGAGGTCACAATCAAGGACTGAACAGGGATTTCCTACGAGGTCATCACTTGTGTAGCCTGTCAGCTCCTCCAAGGCCTGATTTACGGAAACTATGGTGCCTTCTTTATCCACAATCATGATGCCGTCCTGGATGGTGCTTACGACAGTTTTCCAATAGGTGTTTAAATTCTGTTCAAACATAAACCCTCTGACTGTTAAGAGTTAAACACTCGTTAAAACATACGTTAATATGAGAGACATTGCAAGCGGTTTTTTCGCTCTTTTGGTTTCTACAGCCCACAGGGGAAGTAAGAGACTGAAAATGAGCGGACATTATTAAGGAAGGCTATTCATATCGGAAGATTATACTTTTTTGTGAGATGTTGCTTGCGTGGTAAAACAATATCGACCAGGTGAAAAAAACCTCTTTTGGCCTGGCGAGATGTTTTGGCACATAACTTGCATTAGGAAATACTGAAAACGACGAATGCGGGGAAATATATTGAAAATACATCCGGAGGCTATCCTCGACCTGAGAGGCAGCATCATACCAATCGCAATGCTGGAATTGACGAAGTCCTTCAACGAGGTTAACGAGGGCGAAACAATGGAGATCTTGTTCAGTGATCAGGAAACAAGGGAAACACTGTTTAAAGTGCTTAAGGCCTATCCTTATGAACTGTTGGATATGAATGATGGAAATGAAATGTACCGGGTTCGGATCAGAAAGGGACAGCCCAGAACCGAAATTCCCGCAGGACGTTGTTAGGTGATGTTTGTATCGGGTGACAGACCAGCGAAAGGAGGTGAAAACCATGATACCGCTCGAAGAAATGCAGGATGTGCCCGATTTCGAAGCGATGGAACAACGGATGGTCGAAAGTCTATCAGCCATCGGCCAGGTCATTACACTACCCGCGGGGACATATCTTTTTCGGGAGGGAGACCGGGCCGAGTCGTATTACATTGTAAAGGAAGGAAAAGTGGTTCTGGAATTTAAGCAGACAGACGGTTCGCTTTTGACTGAGATGGTAGGTCCCGGGATGGGGGTAGGATGCTCCGCACTTGCAGGTTTGATGGAGTACATGTCCGATGCCAAGTGTGAAGAGACATCGAAATTCCTGCTTTGGGCGCAATCTTCACTTCGTCATCTTTTCAATCAGGAGGGTCGTTTGGGGTATGCGATGATGAAGGCGTGCGCCATGTCCCTTAACAGGCGTGTGGCCGGAAAATCTGAAAAGTAGCCACATGCAACAGCGCCCAGTTCAGGACTTCTCCGGGAGGAGGTGAAAGAAATGATACCTCTAAAAGAGATGCAGAAGGTCCCAATCTTTACGCCCTTAAGTGGACAATCAATAGAAGCACTTGCGGCCATTGGGGATATCACTGCCGCAAAGAAAGGAGAATACCTCTTTCATGAGGGAGATCCGGCAGTGCATTTCTATATCGTCAAGGAGGGCAAAGTCGTCCTTGAATTTGAGCAGTTTGACGGGTCCATCGACACGGAGACAGTGAGTCCCGGCATGGGAGTTGGCTGTTCAGCACTGGCGGGGCTTTCCCAGTATACGGCCCATGGTCGTTGTGAAAAAGACTCACGGTTTCTCCACT
Organism: Desulfobacteraceae bacterium; assembly: GCA_041685955.1. Classification (GTDB taxonomy): domain Bacteria; phylum Desulfobacterota; class DSM-4660; order Desulfatiglandales; family Desulfatiglandaceae; genus JAIPDZ01. The sequence goes on from JAWLET010000112.1 coordinate 6,113, forward strand.
GGCACCAATCGGCACTTCGAGATCTTTTTGATAAAGAAAATAGACTCGGGTATTTGCTACTCAGGGCATCGGCCAAGATGATCAGCAAACGCATTAAGGGAAAGCTCCATAAATAAAAGAACCCTGGACCCCAAAGCACAGCCTATTATGCTCCTTTTTCGTGGAAAACGTGTTTGGCCAGCGGTGCAAAATTAGAGGAAAAAAGCGGGTGGTGTCCCGATGAAAATCGAGAAGATGGCCTGAAACGGGTCGGTCTTTTCGGAAAGTAAGAGAGCTGAGGTCCATTTTGGTGGACCGCTTGGGATTTTTTGCTACAAAAACGTAGATTGGTCCGCGAATGATTTTCAAAAATATATTTTTTTGAGATCACTTGAGTCCGCTATACCAGGCAGGCGAATCCTCTGATTCCAGTTTTCTCCCACCACAGAATGTATTCATGTGCGTATTCCATTCGGCGTCGAGTCAGGTGTAACTCTTATATAATACAAGTGATTTTGAAACGTGCCCTTCAATGCCTTGGATGTTGATGCCGTTGACAATAGCCTCGGCAGAGTCGAACCCGCATGAAAGTGAATCGACACCTACCTGTCGGCAGGCTAATTGCGTTACCTTATCCCCAATGCAGGTCTAACGGCCGCAACCAAATTAGTCGCCGGTGTTCGGGTTTCAGTAAAGAACAAGTCCTGACACCCGCCGAAGATCCCGCTACCTGCGGGGAAACCTGACACCTGACACCTTTATCGTTAGTGAATCAAACAAGTTAACTTCGATAAAACATCTTCGCTTCTTGCGTAGAAGTTACAAGCTGAGATTCTAATCCACTATCCAGACGGCCTTATCCTGCGCCAGGTGAAGGACCTTGTTGCTTACGCGGCCCATCAGAAACTCCTGCACCTTGGATAAGCCCCTTCTGCCCACCACGATGGTCCCATAACCGCCTGCTTCAGCCTGTTCAACGATGGCGCCTGCTCTGCTGCTGACCCCGGTGATAAACTGGGTGGTCACCCGCTTTGCGTCAAAGCCTGCGTTGATGAGCCGGTGTTTGGCGTCATCCAATACCGGATCCATTTCTGCGCGTACGTGATCCCACCATTTGGCCTCTCCGCCTTTGTCCAGTTTGGAATGAATGATCTCTTCCCCTCCATACAGCCAGCTATAGGGGTGTACTTCTCTTATCACATGCAGCAACTGGACCTCACAATCCGATCGGCCCAATACCGCGCCCACATGGTCGACTGCCTTCATGGCGCCTTCTGATGTATCCATAGCCAAGAGGACCTTCCCGGCCTCAGGATTTCCCCCGATGACCCACATGGGCGTATGGTGTATTTTTTCAATAAGTTTGTAAGCAATGCTTCCAAGCACAATATCTTTTAGTTTACTCAGACCTTTTCTGCCCGCTGCTACAGCTCTGTAGCCCTTTTTGGACTCCTGGATAATATCCCGGGCAATGCCTGTCTGGCACTGATGGATATTGAGTTGGACTGCTTGGGGGGTGAATCCCGCATCAAGCAGGATCTGACGTGAGGTGTCCATAAATTCCTTAACCGCTTTCTCCTGCTGTGACTCCCATGCAGCGAGGTTGGCCATCCTTTCGGAGAATGCTGTGCTGATGCCCACGTCCCAAAAAGCGTCATTTATTTTTCGCTGCACATAAAATAAGGTAACCTTCATGTTATCGGGCGAAATAACTTTGCTGAGATAGCGCACCGCGTCCAATGACTGATCTGATCCGTCTACTGCCGCTAATATTTTGTTCTGGGTTGTATCCATCTGATCACCCCCCGTTTCCCGGCTATTCGGGTCCTCTTCCCTATGTACCTCATAAAACCTTCAAAAACAACGCCTATTACCTAATCGGGTGCCGGACCCAAATTCCAATCCTCGAAATATGGGTTATATTCCTGGATTTGAGATCTTCATTTTACCTGACGTGGACCAAAATTCAATCCTGGTCCCGCTACAATTCGTAGACCTCCCTTTTGTTTTCACGAAAATCCACCATGTAAAGCAGGGGGGCTGTGGCCTTCAGTTTTTCTATCAGT
>JAWLET010000113.1:0-2709 GCA_041685955.1 Desulfobacteraceae bacterium
TTGTACGGGCATCAACTTCCGTGCGTGTCCGATACGTTTAAGGCTACATCCGCTTCAGCCATATGGCAAAAACAGGATCCACCACGTTCCATATCAGATCTGTTCCCTCCTGCCAGATGAGATCCTCTGTTTTGAGCTTGTCACGGGCAAATTGAACCGAACTCGGAGGGAGACCGCACCTGCCGACAAATTTACCGGAAAGCATTTCCCGGGTGGGGAACGCGGCCAGGGTGCGGAGGACACGGACCTGCGGCAGCGTCAACCGGGACAGAACAGCCTCAAAGGCATATCGCTCTGTATCGATGACGATTTCAAATGCTTCTGTGATGTGTCGCTGCGTAATCCGCTTCCTGCTAAGGTCATAAGCCTCACGAGCCAGCCGCTGTACATAATAGGGATGCTGCTTCACCATCAGCGCGATCGCTTCGCAAATATTCCTCGGACAGTCTTTCCCTTCTTTGGCAAATAGCTGACTCAGGAAATCAGCGGTATCCAAAAGAGGGAGGGGCGGAAGCTCCAGAGGGATAGCGGATTGAAAGAACGGTCGCTTCCGGTCGGAAAACATGGCCAGCAGGATTCCGCGCCGGCTGCCCAGGAAAAAGTAGGAAGCCTTCTGGCCCTGGATCGTCCCGCGTATGAGTCCTTCCACATGGGCGGATTCCTTAAGCCGTGTTATTTCTTGAAATTCATCCAGGACAATGTTCACGCGGTAGCCTGACGTAGCTGTGAATTGGCCCACTTCTTCCAAAATGCGCTCAAGCAATTCGAGAGGCGGTTCGCTGGAGGCCGGTTCAACCGTAATCGATACGCCATCCTCCGACGGTTTAAACACAGGGCGAAACGAGCTGAAGTATTTGAGGAATCGTTTACCTTTCTCAAAAAGTGACTCCTTGGCGTGAATCGCCCCAAGAATGCTTCGTGCCATTCGAGATACGGCATCAGAGACCGAGTCCACCCCGAAGAGCTGACAATAGATGGTAAGGTATCCCTTCTTTGCGAGTATAGCCTGTACACGAACTGCGAGGGATGTTTTTCCGTAGCGGCGCGGAGAAAACAGAACCAGATTGGTCCCACTCTCCGCACAGGACTGGAGTCGGTTAATCTCTTCCTGCCTGTCGCAAAACGGGCTGTCCGGTGGCAGTGTCTCGGTAAGAAATGGATTGGGCATTACAAAAATCCTGTTACGATATTTTCGTGACAGTATTATTGTAACCACGGCACTGTTGTCAAGAATAATATGCGAAAGCCTAATGTTTTATAGCGTGAATGGCCCTAATTCACTCCCAAAATCCAAAACGGCTCCAAAATTGCTCGTCCTTATTCTTCCAGTCCGGACCAAATTTTTTGTCCATGTAGGAACCAAAACGCTCAAACCATTGTGACCAGGTTGATTTGCCCTTTTGTACGGCATCTAAGATTTCATTCAGGTAAACCGAAATGTCCGGCAGGCGCTCTTTGGGTATGTAAGAGGCAGCCCCCTCTTCAAAGGATTTTCGCGCGTCCTCAGGACTCAGGGCATGGGCTGTAAGCATGACGGGAATGACGTCTTTGTTTTTGGCAATTTCAAGCAATGCGTAGCCATCCACGCCCATGATATCAAGAACGGCGAGGTCAAAGTATTCACGTTCCAGGAGCGTCTTGGCTTCAGAAAAATTCGTTGCCCGCACCACCTCACTTGTGGGTAGAAGGTCTTCCAGAGCGTCCAGGACATCCGGTTCGTCGTCCACAATCAAGATCCTCTTGTAATCCAAAAGGTTTTCCCCCATGGCTTCTCCTTTCAGCAGGCGATGATCCGCCCCATAATTCGGCGGCATTCCCCTTGAATCTACTCCCGGTGTACACCGGATATAAAAAACAACTCGGTGACTTGAAAGGTCTGGTGAGTGTATCTTGCCGGGTTGTTTTAATTTAGCCGGAGTGACTGCAATTCAATTTAATTACAACCCAAAAAAGGACAGATGTCAAGGCGAAACAGGACCAGGTTTTGACCTGACGGTTCAGAGCGAGCGGTTTTAAATACCATCGGTTTTTTTGTTGACAATATAAAATGGAATATTCTATGGTGGAATATATTTGTACGGCCTGAGAACGGGAATTTACCGCTTTTTGCACCCGGGGTCAGGGCCTTTGGAAGTGCTTTTCATGAAGAATCATCCAGTGTTGTAGAGCGATTAGTGAAAGACAAGCCTGCCACGGAATATGCCTTGCTTGGCGTATTGATGTCAGGACCCAAGCACGGCTATGAGATCCTCCACTCCCTGGAAACAGGAGTGGGGCCGGCCTGGAGCGTCAGTACGAGTCAACTCTATGTGCTCCTTAAACGACTGGAAAAGGAGGGATTGGTAACCTCGACCCTGCAAACCCAGGATGCACGCCCATCCAAACGGGTCTTTTCCCTCCTGCCCGCGGCCGAAGAGAAATTCTTGAGCTGGTTGAAACGTCCTACTGATCATGTGCGAGACCTGCGCATTGAATTTCTGGCCAAACTCTTCTTTTTTCGCAATCTGGGTCTTCAGGGAGGCAAGGCCCTGGTGGAGGCTCAAATTGGCCTTCTGGAACAGGTGAAAGAAGGTTTCAGAGCCAAGAAACGGGCGGAAAAAGACGACTATAACCGGTTGGTTTACGGTTTCAGGATTTCCACGCTCACGGGATGGCTCAACTGGTTGAAGGAGGATGCGATTTCCTTTGTCGAATGAGGTTGATGAAAAT
>JAWLET010000113.1:2809-8112 GCA_041685955.1 Desulfobacteraceae bacterium
TTCTACGAACAATTGAAAAAACGCGTATTCGATTTGTGGAAAAGGGAAGGGCTTCTGTGGGAAAGCATAGAGGTCCGGGCCCGGGCCCTCAGCACAACGGAGGCTATCGGCAATCCGGAACATCAGGATTTTCCCATTCAAAAGGGAAAAGAAAAACTCATGCAGGCCACTTTCATGGGTGCCGGGGGCCAGGCCTTTACGGATATGTACGGTGATTACGAGGGAACCCTTGAGGAGGTCCTGCAACTACCCATGGAGAACAACCACCAGCGAGCCGTGTTTGTGGCCTCGCTCAATGCGGTACTCAGGCACCTGGGCCGCATTGGGGGATCCATTCACTGCCGGGACGAGGAGCCTGTTACATGTGGAAAGGCCCTGATGCCTTATCTGAAGGATCGCTACAGCAGGGCCAGAATTACGCAGGTGGGGTTCCAGCCGCGTATGGTGGAAAACCTGGCCCCTGCGCATCCCCTGCGGGTCCTGGATATGGACCCGGACAACATCGGCGTCCGGAAATTCGGCGTGACCATTGAACCCGCTGACCATACGGAAGATGCCGTTCATTGGGCCGACCTGCTGCTGATCACGGGGACAACCCTTGCCAACGGCACCATTGCGCCGCTGCTGAACAAGAAACCCATTATCTTCTACGGCACCACCGTTGCGGGGGCCGCCCACATGATGGGGTGGGAACGGTTCTGTCCCTGCAGCCACTAACATATGGCTATGGCCGAGCGATTATCCTTTATTCGTCGGATGTTTCTGATTTCAGGCGCCGTGCTCGCCTTGACTTTCGGCTGGTCCGCAAAGGGCTTTTCAGCCGATCTGCTCCTCTTTGCCGGGGCCGGTCTCCGTCAGCCCACGGATCAGCTGATCCGAACGTTTCAAGAGAAAACAGGGCACACGGTACGCGTCACCTACGCAGGCAGCGGTCAACTCATGTCATCCATCCTGGCCTCGGGTCAGGGCGATCTGTTCATGCCCGGGGCCTTGTTTTATATTGAAAAACTGGAGAACATGGGTCGCATCCATTCTCTCAAAAAGGTGGTGGCCCATACCGCGGTGATAGGCGTCAATATCCATAAGGAGAATCTTGTCCGTACATTTGACGATCTGGCCCGGCCCGGTCTCCGTCTGGCCCTGGGAGATCCAAAGGCTATGGCGCTCGGCCGCACGGCCCTGACCATCCTGTCCCATTCGCCCCTGAAGGATGCGATCCTCAAAAATGTGGTGGTGTATGGGGCCACAGTCAAACAATTGGCCATTTATGCCTCCCAGGGAGATGTGGATGCCGCCATCATCGGAAGGGCCGACGCCTTTCAATTTCGGGATCGCATGAAAATGATTCCGATCCCTCAGGAGTACTTTCAGCCCGAAACCATTGCCATTGCCGTGTTGAAAGATTCAAAAAATGCGGAGGCGGCATCGCGATTGCGCGATTTCATGGCATCCAAGCAGGGGATTGACGTGTTCGAGCATTTCGGATTTCTGCCTCTGACCGCAGACAACGGTCCAAAAGGAAACCCATGAATCGTGTATTCCTGCTCCCTCTAATGGTGCTTTCTCTTTTCACGGCCGGTGTCCTGTCCGCCCTTTTTTTCCGTTTGTCACCCGGGGAAATTATTGCGGCCCTGGGATCGGAAGAGACCCGTTTCGCCTTGCGACTCAGTTTGTTGACCTCCATCGCTTCCACCGTCCTGGCAATGATCCTGGGGGTACCGACCGGTTATGTCCTGGCCCGGACCGACTTTCCCGGAAAGGCGATACTGGATACGTTTTTAGACCTTCCCCTGGTGATTACCCCCCTGATTGCCGGAGTAGGACTCCTCTTTCTGTTTGGACAGAATATGCTGGGCGCCCGCCTGGGAAAATGGGGCATCCACATCTTGTTTACCCCCTTGGGTGCGGTCCTGGCCCAGACATTCGTGGCATGCCCCATTGTCATGCGGAGCAGCCGGGCGGCCTTTGAACGGGTGGGCCCCCGGTATGAATGGGCCGGTGCCACCCTGGGACTGCGGCCCTCGCAGGTTTTTTTTCAGATCAGCCTGCCATTGGCCCGGCAGGGTATCCTGGCAGGCACTGTCCTGGGCTGGACCCGGGCCATGGGCGAATTCGGGGCCACGCTCATGGTGGCAGGCGCCATCCGTTTCAAGACCGAGACCCTTCCCATCGCCGTGTACCTGAATATCTCCAGCGGTGAATTGGGCACCGCCCTTTCCTGTGCCTGGGTCCTCATGGCCACGGGGTTCGTGCTTCTGTTGGCCCTTCGGTGGATCGGACATACGCCGCGGCCGGAAACGTTACCTTCCCGGTAGACGCCATGGCTCATATTGCCCTGCAGAATGTTCGAAACCACATTATCAGCGGAATCTCCATGGATATCCGGGACGGAGAATTCCTGGTCCTTGTGGGGCCGTCAGGTGCGGGCAAAACCACCCTGCTCAATATGGTGGCGGGTCTCATTCCCCATGACGGTGGAATCCTGATGGACGGAGAGCGCGTAGACGGTCTTCCTCCTTCCCAACGCAATATCGGATACCTGTTTCAGGATTTGCTGCTGTTCCCTCATATGTCTGTGAAAAAAAACATTTTGATAGCCCTCAAAAGGCTCCCCATCAACAAGTCGGAAAAAAATAAGCGAGTTTTCCACATGCTGGGACTCTTTCACCTGACGTCTTTGGGAGATCGGCTCCCCGGTGAATTGAGCGGCGGTGAGAAACAGCGGTTGGCCCTGGCCAGAGCATTGGTTTCTTCACCAAAGGTCTTGCTTCTGGACGAGCCTTTCAGCAGCCTTGATTTTCGAACCGCCCGTTACCTCCGTCTTGAACTCAAGCGGATTCAATCACAGCTCAAGACCACCATGTTGTTTGTCACCCACAACCTGGAAGAGGCTCAGGATCTGGGCGATCGCATGGGCGTTATGAACAGGGGCAGTCTTGAACAGGTGGGCGACATGGAGGAAATCATGCTTAAGGGAAAATCCTCTGAATGTGGTTTTCTGGAAAGGCCCAATGTGCTCTCCTGCACCTATCAGGAGCGTCTGGGAAACGGGCTGGTTCATGTGCTCTGGGCCAATCGAAAGCTGTTTGTGCCGGAAGATGGGGGGAAACCGTTCAATAGAGTGGCTATTCATCCCAGGGATGTCTATATTTCCCCTTACCCGCCCCCGGGCCCTCAGGTGAACCGGTTTCGGGGCCGGATCAGGAAAATCCGGCATGTGGGGGGCATGGCCCATGTGGAAGTCATGGTGGGGGATCAGCGGGTTCATGCCCAGATGACAACGGATCAGGCCCGGGCCCTTTCTCTATCGGCCGAAGATCCCATTTACGGCATACTCAAACTTCGGGCCCTTCACGGCTGTTAACATCGGAGTTGCAGATTGAAGGAGCAATATAATGGCAAACAAGTTCAAATCGTCAGCAACCACCATTCCTGTGGAAGCGTCTGTGGGGACTATTCTGGCCCACGACATCACGGAGATCAGGCCCGGGCAATTCAAGGGACCGGCATTCAAGAAGGGACACATTATTAAAGAGGAGGACGTGCCCCACTTCAGGAGGATCGGCAAGGACCACCTGTACGTTTTACATCTGGAACCGGGAGAAGTACACGAAGATGACGCAGCCTTACGCCTTGCAACGGCGCTTGCCGGTAAGGGCGTCGGCTTTGATCCCCATCCTTCCGAGGGAAAGATCCATCTGAAAGCGACGCATCCGGGACTACTGAAGGTTGATGTGAAGGCCCTTACCCGAATCAATCTGATTTCAGATATCAGCTGTTCTTCCAGGCATACCCATACGGTGATGGAAGAAGGGGACATCGTGGCCGGCGTGCGGGCCATTCCCCTGGTCATCGAGGAGGAACCGCTTCAAAAAGGCGAAAAGATCGCCACCGAGGCAGGAGGCATATTTACCGTAAAGCCTTTCCTGACGCCCAATACCGGCCTTGTGGTTACCGGCAATGAGGTGTTTTCAGGTCTCATTGATGATAAATTTGCTCCGATCATCCGGAAAAAACTCCAGCTTTTTGATTGCGACATCATGGAGATTGCATTCACGCCCGACGACAGGCAGCGCATTGCGTCCGAAATCAGGAAGTTCCTTGAAAAGGGCGCGGAGATGATTGTGGTAGCCGGCGGAATGAGCGTGGACCCTGACGACATTACGCGGGTGGCCATTGCGGATGCGGGTGCCGAAGACATGGTCTACGGCACTCCCGTGCTCCCCGGGGCCATGTTCCTGTATGGGCGTTTCGGGGATGTTCCCATCCTGGGTCTTCCGGCGTGCGTGCTGTTTTACCGGGCTACGGTACTGGATCTCATTTTGCCGAGGGTGCTGACCGGAGAGCGGATTGACAGGGAAGATGTTGCGGCCTTGGCCCACGGGGGCCTGTGCCTGGGCTGCGACACATGTCATTTCCCCCTGTGCCCATTTGGAAAATAGGCGAAAGCTGCACATATGACCAGCCTGAATGGAGTTTCAACAATGTTCAGTCAAAAAAGAATTGTCATCAGGGGTGCGGGAGACATAGCTACCGGGGTGGCTGCGCGCTTGTGGCGGAGCGGGTTCCCTGTCATAATGACCGAGATTGCTCAACCCCTGACGGTTCGCCGAACCGTCTCCCTCTCTGACGCCGTTTATGAAGGGGAAACAATTGTAGAGGGCGTAAGGGCCCGGCGGGTGCAGGACAAGCCGGGGATCCTAAAGGCACTGAAGGAGCGGGTGATCCCGGTGCGGGTGGATCCCGAGGCAACAATCGTGGCCCAAATGGATGCCTTTGCAGTGATCGACGCTGTCATGGCCAAAAAAAACGTCGGCACTCACATAAAAGATGCCCCCTTTGTGGTAGGCCTGGGGCCCGGATTTACGGCGGGCGAGGATGTTCACGCTGTGGTTGAAACCAAACGGGGGCACACGCTGGGCAGGGTCATCTGGGAAGGATCGGCCATCCCCAACACCGGAATCCCCGGAGACGTCAAGGGATTCGGAGCGGAACGCGTGATCAGGGCGACCGGAGCGGGCCTATTCAAGGGGGTTCTTTCCATCGGCGGGCACGTGGAGAAGGGGGACATCGTGGCCTATGCAGGGGATACGCCTATTCCGGCGCCCGTTTCCGGGATGCTGCGGGGATTGCTCCATGACGGCATCATGGTGGAGAAAGGTCTGAAAAGCGGGGATGTGGACCCCCGGGATATTCAGGAGAGCTGCTGGACCATTTCCGACAAGGCCCTGGCCGTCGGGGGGGGCGTGCTGGAAGCGGTCCTGATGACGATCAACGGGATGGATCCCGGGAAGTCTTAACTT
>JAWLET010000114.1:0-8068 GCA_041685955.1 Desulfobacteraceae bacterium
CAACCGCCGCCGCAACAGCAGCAGCAAGCGCCATCAGTCTCTGAAGAGGATCTGAATAAGGCTGCAAACGCCCATGTGAAAATCACCCGGATTCGAGAGGATTACCAGCAGTCGCTACAGCAAGCTGGTGATGATAAGCAAAAAATGCAGGAGTTGCAGACAAAGGCCAACGACAATATGATCAAGGCTGTGGAAGGAGAAGGACTGGATGCCCAGCGTTACAACGAAATACTCCAGGCAGTGAGGTCAGATAAGGCATTGAACCAAAAATTTATGAACAAAGTGAAAAAGGCCCAGTAACATCATTTTTGGTGGTCAAACAATCCATTGCCACCCCTTCAAGGGGTGGCTTGCCACCATTACCCCCCCTTTAACATGCTTAAATACAAAAGGATACAGATATATTGTTATGAAAATGGTCCCTGCAGCAGAAAGAATTAACACATGTGTCATTATGACTCAACCTAAACGGCTCTTTAGATAAAAGCCCTCAAAAGCCTGGCCGGCTGCAAGTCTTTTGATTTCAAATGGATACAGCATCTCAATCCTCTCTGAGCTTTTTTGGTACGAAAAATGCTTTTATAAATAATCCAGGACCTGAAATAGGAATCAATATTGCAGACAAAGCTACTAACCAGGAACAAACGAAAGGAGGTAATTAATGATGAAATATGGCAATTTGGGGTATCGTCTCGTTGTATATGTGGCTGCAGCTGGGTTGATAGCGGCGGTCGCGGGCTGTTCTCAAGGCCCGGTCAGTGATGAAGAGGCAGAGGAATTAAGAGACAAGATCAAAGACATTCGCACGGAAATGACACAAATGAAAAACAAACTTGCCGACGTGGCCCAGGAGATTGATGACAGCGATATTGAGCAGGAACTTAAGGGCATACACGACAAACTGGATTCCATGACGAAGACTGCTTCCGATGTTGATGAGAAGTTGAAACCGGAAGAGCCTCCAAAGCCGGCGCCGGCAGGCGGAGGGGCCGGAGGGGGCGCTCCAGGTAGGCCCGGCGGTGGCGCGGGTGGTCGCGGTTATTGATCTATTGATTAATGGCCAACCTGCCCGGCGCTCGCCTTTAGCGGCTGCCGGGCAGGTGATCTGCACCTTACGCGTCCCACCACTCTACTTATAGCGAAACAAGAAACTTCGCAGTTTGACGACGACCTGTCCCCTCAAGCATGCGGGCGATTGCGGAAAAGGACCATTTATAGATAAAAACAAACCTAAACCTCAAATAAGTTAAGGAGGACATATAATGATCACAAAATCCAAATTTGCTGTTATGGCAGGTATTGTCTCACTGCTGTTTCTTACCGTGCTTCCCGGTTTTGCTGAAGAAAAAGCTGAGGAAAAACAGGGGAAAGCGGTGGTGAGTGAAACTGAACTGAGCCAGACGGCAAAGGCCTATGCCAAAATCATGGAGATCCAACAGGGTTTCCAGCAGTCAATACAGGAAGCCGGCGATGACCGTAAAAAAATTCAGGCGCTGCAAGAAGATGCAAATAAGAGGATGACCAAGGCCGTGGAAAAAGAAGGGCTAGATCTTCAGACCTACAGCAAGATCATCCAGACAGTGAAGGCGGATGCTGACTTAAGAAATGATTTCATGGAAAAATTGGAACAAATTGAATAAAATAACCAATTTTATTTTAAACATGGAAGTGAACATAGCGGGACAGTGGTGAGTTTGAGGGAAGCCGGGATGGTATATACCTCGGCTAAACTCACCTCATCACGCCTGCTTAGGGCTCGCTCAAAAATAAATTCACAGAATTGACGCTCGGATTTGGGACTGACGAACTGATCCATGCAGGCATCAAAAACCGCCACATTTTGATCTACAATTCCGGATAAAAGTTATTGCATCCCTGAATCCATGGCTTGCCTGGCCGTATCAATAAGACCTTCGGGGAATCCGACAATCTGATACACCAGCAGGAATTCCACCACCCACACCACAGCCATGCACAGGAGAAAAAGCACAAATCCGTATTTCAAAAAATCCATGGGGTGGATCATCTTTTCCCCGGTGTCCGGGTAGGTTCCTAAACCGTAGACAATGGCATTGTTGGGCGTACCCACGATCAGAAAATGCGCAAAAGAGGTGGCGAATGCCACGGCCAGACCCACAGCCCAGGGTTCTCCCTGGACGCCGGTCATAACCCCCATGGGAATCACAATAGGACCCAGCAGGGCGGTGGTCCCGGCATCGGACATAAAGTTGGTCATCAAACCGGAAAGCCCGGACAGTCCGACCCACAGGCCGAATCCCTCGCTCATGTTGATATAGGACAGAATCTTCAGGAAACTCTGAGCCAGCCACATGGCGGCCCCGCTTTCCTTGAGCAGGGCGCCCAGGGTGAGGGCCCCACAGTACATGAACCATGCATCCCAGGAGATACCACCCAGGATCTTTTTCCAGTCAGTGGTCTTGAAAAGCACCGGGATCAGTAGGGCCAGGAGTGAAGGACCCCCTAAACCCAGTTCCTCTCCACCGATGATCCACAACAGGAGTATCAGGATCAGCATGCCGAAGGTGACATATTCCGCGTAGGACATCTTTCCCATCTTTTTGGTTTCTTCCTTGATGGCCACCAGTCCCGGGGTCAAATCCTTGGTCTTGATCTTTCGGCCAAAGACAACGAGCATGTAAACGGCCACCAGAAGACCCATAATGGGAACAATGGGCAGCCCGTATTTCATCCAGGTAAAGAAATCCATGGGCACATTGTATTCATTCCAGAAGCCCATCATGATCACGTTACGTCCGCCTGCCGCAGGGGAACCCACCCCGCCCACATTGAGGGAAAAACACAAGGTAAAGAGCAGAAACTTGGCCAGGGCCGGATCGTGTTTTATCTCGGCGCCGCGGCTGTTGGCGGATACGGCGCCAAAATAGACCGCCGCCATGACCGGGGTCATAAAGGCACACATGGCATGGGCTGAAATGAACGACCCCACAATGGACATGCTCAGACAGAGCACAAAGACCGGAACCATGAACCCTCTGGTCCAGCCCAGCAGCCAAGCGGCCAGGCGTTTGTGCAACCCCACGTCCACCACCGCCACTCCCATGGCCAGCACGCCCAGGAGAAACATGGGAGCATCACCGGCAAAGGTCTTGCCGATCATACTGCGGGGAAGGAGGTGTAGGAAGTAGGCCAGAAGCGGCATCAGAATACCGGTCAATCCAATGGGAATCGCCTCGGTGGCAAAAAAAATCACCGCCATGGGAATGATGCCTAAGACGATCATGGTCTTATGGGCCGCATCAAGAGGGCTGTGCGCCACCTCCCAGTCCATCATTTTTTCTGCAAATCCATAATTTTCAACCACGTCTATCAAGGTTTGGGGCGTGGGCAGGATAAAGGCAACCAGGATGAAAATGGCCGTACCAATACTGATCCAGAGCACCTTGTTGGCCAGGATGCCGCCATCACCGGCCTCATGTTCAATCTCATGACTCATACAGCACGTTCTCCTTTCCTAAGGCAAAAGGAATGTATGGGACCTATATCTCGCAACTCTTCATCATGTGGAAGACCTCGGCAAACACATCCGTGAGCCGCAATATGCCCACGATACCCTTTCCCTCTTTGACGAGCAGAGACTGATGGTGTCCCATGAGCAACAGATGGATGGCCTCCTCCAGAGTGGCCTTGGCGTCAATGAATTCGCCCTCCGACAGGGTATGCATAAAATGCTTCACCTTGCGTCTGGCCGCCTTTGTGCAGATATCCTTCAGAGGGTTTTCCCACAAAGCCGCATTTTCCATCATGGATTTCAGGAACTGGGCACTGAACCCGGCACGGGATAGTCTTCCCGGATCCCCCATTTCCAGGTACTTGGGCTCCAGCGCCCTGAGCGCATCCAACTGGCTCACCTTACCCACGATTTTATTATTTTTGTCATGCACCAACACGGCCCGATGGAGGTACAGGTACCTATCCCTGTCAAGCCTGTTCTGGGCCGCCTCCAGGGCCGAATACGCCTCATACAGGGTCGCCTCCTCTGAAACCGTTGCATATTCGGCCAGAGGGACCATCAGATCCTTTACTGGTATTGTCTTCATAATTCCTCCATCAAGTCTTTGAAAATGCTCAGCGAGCGCATTCCCCGCTGCTTGTCGGAGCGAAGCGTAGATCCCGACCTGTCGGGGCGGCGGACCGCCAGAGGCGGTTAAAGGTTAGTTCGCCCAGTTAAATCCTCCTTCGGAGGCCCGCAAAGCGGCATTTAACAGGGGCGAGCGAAATAAAAAATGGTAAAAACTCCTTACATTTGGGAGATTCCCAGTAGCTTGTGCTACAGGGTTCTTCAATTTTCAGGAGTTCTTCTCATACCTTCCTTACCCTCTTGTGAAAAAAGTCACATCTTATTACGGAAAAATTATGAATTGCAAACAAAATTTTTGTGGCAACAGAAATGCTTTTTTCGTCTTGTTCTGCCTTTCGGAGGCTGATTTTAGGTTTCGACTTGTGACATGTCAAGGAATTCGGTTTTGACAGCCGATTACCCCTCTATATTTGGAAAATTGGATTGTCTGTCCACATCGGTGACCTATATATGCAGCAAAGAATGCGCCAAAGTGTTTGATGTAACCTGTAAGGCACCCAACCTGCTGGAAATAAAAATAAATCCAATGATTATTACGTTGAGGGAATTCTTTAAAAATGATGAAGTCATGTCGGAAAGCTTTACAAAGTGTAAACCCCTCCATTCTGCTGACCATGACTTTTCCCTTGACATGCCGAGAGGGGGGTCCCTAAGCTCTGGCATAATTGAAGCATTCGGGAGGTCAGGAGAAAATTCTTCGGCTGAAAAACCCGGGCTAGATCTTTAGATGCTGTTTACGTTAAATGGGTATGGGTAAGCGAGCCAACACCAGAACATCCACTCAGCAACAACACAACCTGATTAAACGAACAGGCGCAATAAATCACTGAACCACAGGGGGAAAGGAATGGATATCACAGAGATACAAGACGTCTTTCTAAAATGCGAGGTCTTCAAGGGGCTGGACGACGGTCTCGTGGGTCTCTTGCTCATGACCGCAAATCCCGCCTCCTATGCTGAAGGAGAATTAATTTATTCAAAAGGGGACCCGGCAGGAGGTACATTTGCCCTCATCGCTTCGGGAAAGGTCAGTGCAATCGCGGAGAGCGGTTTTGTCTTAAGTGAATTGGGCATGGGTGAAATCATCGGTGAAGTGGGCACCATCAGCCAGCAGGGACAACGTACCATTACCATAAAGGCCCTGGAACCCACCCGCACCCTGCAGTGGAATATTGAGGAAATTCAGTTAAAGTCACCGGAATTATTGGATAAACTAAAAGAACTGGCCTGGAGAAGGATCAAGACCTGTTGTGAATAGCATCTCAGGGGACCAGGCCGGTCGTTTCCACCCTTGACGCCAAACAAAAGCTTTGATAGATTTGATTCAGGGCGATTAGCTCAGTTGGATAGAGCGTTGGTCTCCGGAACCAGAGGTCGCGCGTTCGAGTCGCGCATCGCCCGCCATTCGTACAATCAAGGGGCTACACTGACGCAGCCCCTTTTTTATTGTGCACCCCATTGCTCCATGCATGAACGAAATTGCCCTTGACAGTAACTACCGGCTTATAGAATATTGAATTGAGCCAAATTCTCTACCCCATAACTTGCATGAACACAAAAGAATTAAGGGACGCCAAATGGGAAAAAAGATACTGGTAGTGGATAACGATCAGTTCATGCTGACATTCATGGAGGATTTGCTTACTGAGCATGGTCATGAGGTCTTAGCGGCATCAGACGGTCTCTCCGCGCTGGAAATTTTGAAGGAATACGTGCCTGACATTATCTTCGTGGATCGGATCATGCCCAACATCAGCGGAGACAAGCTGTGCCGGATTATTCGAAGCACACCGCGCCTGCAACATACGTATCTTGCGGTGGTTTCAGCGACAGTGGCCGAGGAACCCACGCACTTTGCCGATCTGGGTGCAGACACCGCCATAGCCAAGGGACCGCTTGACCAGATGTCAGCAACTGTCCTTGAGGCTGTGAATCAAACCGGCCAGACGTCTTTACGCAGCCTTGAAGAAACGGTTCAGCAGGCTCCGGGTACTCATCAGCGTCGGATTACCAGGGAATTGTTATCCGTACAGAGACACCTGGAAACCATATTGAACAACATATCCGAGGGCGTTCTCGAACTGAACATTGAAGGAAAGGTTATTTTTGCCAACAATATTGCCCTGTCTCTGTTCGGCGGATTCGAAACAAACGTCCTGGGACATCTTTTCACAGACCTGTTTGATGAAAGTAATCAGAAAAAAATCCAGGACTTACTGGCAGAAATAGGGTCTGGTCGACCGGAAATCACTGACCCGTTCGTCGTTCGACTCAACCACAACACCATATCCCTCAAGATCCTGCCGGTTGAAGACAACCTGGCGTGGTCTGTTATCGTTATTGCCGTGCCGCTAAACAGAAACGCAACAAGGCCATAGGCATGGTTTTCAAACCGGATGAATCTGATCGGCCAGGAGAGGGATGCGGAAAGCCGGACAAGTAAAAGGGGGACATGGGAATGCAGAAGCATCTGCTGGTAACCGTGAGTGAAAAAAAGAGTGCCTTATACGGGGTTCGGTTTGTGGGCCATTTCTTCTCCAACAAAGACTCCATAAAGGTCACATTGTTTTATACAGCCCCAAAACCGCCTTCCGTATGGGAGGGAGAGAAAACCCTTGAGGGAGAGCATCAGAGAGAACAGCAGACCAAAGAGCAAGAAACAAAAGGGCGACGGGCTCTTGAGGAGGCCAAAAAAACACTGGGTATGATGGGCTTTCACCAGGATCAGTTGGAAACAAAGCTCATTGTTCGAAAGACATCCAAAGTGGATGAAATCATCCGGGAAGGTTCCGAAGGGCTCTATGATGCCGTCGTTCTGGGGCGAAGGGGGTTGTCCCGTTTTGAAGAGGCCTTTGACGAAAGCGTAAGCAGGAAATTACTTGAAGAGAAATGTAATTTTCCGGTATGGGTCTGCCGACGACCGGATCTGGAGCGAAAAAATGTTCTCATCTGCGTGGACGGCTCAGATGCAGCCTATTGCATTGTAGATCATGCGGGTTTCATATTAAAAGAGGAACCAGATCATAAGGTCACCCTTCTCCTGGTCCGGCGAAAGGGCAAAATATCGACTTCAGAGGCCGATGAAATTGTCTCCAAATCCAAAGAAATACTTCTGAGGCATGAATTTCCCGAGAAAAAAACCCGGATCGAGGTGGTTGACGATGGAAATGTACCCAAAACCATCATGGAACACGCTGAAGAGGGAAAATATGCAGTGGTGGCCACCGGACGGACAGGAATGGATCGCGGCCTGTTCAAGAAGATGTTTATGGGATCGGTGAGTCAGACCCTGTTCCGGGAATTGGAAAAGTCGACCTTATGGACCTGCCAGTAGCCTTCGTGCCTTCATGAGTCCGAAATCGAAGATCTGGTGGCCATGCCCAATGTGGCCTATGCGGACTTAGACGGGCACCTGGATCTGTTGAATGATCCCATGGCCGGCGCGGTCATTCTGCGAAAAAGCGTTTTGTATCCCCTTCAATTGTAAAAACCGGCATTTGATCGGACAAACCCAAACCCCCAGCGGGCCTACCGATAAATGCGATCCGCTGTGGCACAGGCCGCCCCAATAGCATGCCCAATAATGTCCTGCACTATCTTGACCCGAGGCTGTTTCAGGGCATAGCGCTTGACTTTACTCTCTTCTATGGGTTCATACATGTACGTATCCATGGTCACCTCAAGTTGAATAACGTGGACATGCTTATCAGGATCGTTGTGTTTCCGGGTGATAAAACCGCCTGCATAGGGCTCGTCTTTTGCAGTGGACAGCCCTAAGGCATGGGTTTTCGCGGCACTGCTCAGCGCCTCAACAAAGGCATGGATAATCTCGGCATCAGCAGACTGGTCCTCCAGGGTCCCCACCACGAAGTTGCTTCTCTCCCGGCCTTCGTCATAAACCCTTCCCCAGCCCACCGAAGACATGGTGTGACCGTCGAGGATGAGGGC
>JAWLET010000115.1:0-8060 GCA_041685955.1 Desulfobacteraceae bacterium
CTCCAGAAGACCCGGTATGGGAGAAATAGTCATTTTTTTGTTCCCAAGGTCGATCTTTTGGACCACTTCGTGGGTGGCCGGGATAAAAACTTCCCTGTCATCGTCGGTGGCCTCATAGATGTCATGACTCCCCGTCTGTATAATCCGGGAAATTACACCCACATACTCCCCACTGTCCAAGTAGACCTCAAGCCCCAGGAGTTCGTACCAGAAATATTCATCCGCTTCCCGGAAAAGGGAATCAGGATCTATCCAGATTTCCGCTCCGCGCAGGGCCTCCGCCTGGTCGATGGAGGTAACCCCGCTTAATTTCATCACATAGCCTTTCTTATGAGGCCTCAACGAAAGCATTTCATGCTTTTGAAACCCTCCTGAAACAGGTTTCAGGCCGATGGCGCCTGCATCCAGAAACGAGCGCTCAGACTGGGCATAGGACTGGATCCTCAGAAGGCCCTGAAGCCCGTGAGGCCGAATCACTTTTCCCAGGAGGACCCAATTGCCGGGTACAGCGAACTGCAATGCTATTCCAAGATCTCCAGAACAGACCGTTTGTTTATTTTTGTGGAGGCGGCACTGAGGACGGTCCTCATGGCTCGGGCGGTTCGCCCCTGTTTGCCGATCACCTTGCCCAGGTCTTCTTTAGCCACTTTGAGTTCGATGACCGAGGTCTGCTCTCCCTCCACTTCCGTGACCACGACTTCCTCCGGCTTATCCACGAGCGCTTTGGCGATATATGCAATTAAGTCCTTCATCTCGTTTCACCTCCCCGTTTGACTACACCATAACGTCACGCCAATCCGACCCCGATGTTCTGCACTAAGGACTCGCGCAAAAATAACTTCACATTTTCCCCTCTCAGCTTCGGACCCCACCGGGTCGCCACTCATCGGGAAGTCCTCGGAATATGGCTATATTCCTGTGGCTCTCTTCTTTGCACCGACCGGATCCGACCCAAATACGGGCCTTGGTTCTGCGAACTTATTTTTGCGCGAGTCCTCGGTTCCTGACATGTGACGCCATACACGCCGGGAAGTCAGCGTCCAGCTGAAACGGGGACAGAGGACTTCGCACGATGTGATTTCGGCCAACATGCTCAAGTTCCGACGCCTGCAGCAGCCGGTTAGGATAAAATCTTGGACATTCTCTAGGC
Organism: Desulfobacteraceae bacterium; assembly: GCA_041685955.1. GTDB lineage: Bacteria > Desulfobacterota > DSM-4660 > Desulfatiglandales > Desulfatiglandaceae > JAIPDZ01. Next base: position 1,151 of record JAWLET010000115.1, read on the forward strand.
CGCCGAACTCGATGCTGAATCAGGCCGCATCATCCCCTGTTTCTTAAGCAGGGCCCCGGCGGCTTCTGTAACACGGGCCCCCTTTCCGATCCAGTAAGTGACCTTATCCTGATGCAATTTCACTACTGCCGGATCTTTCATGGGGTCATAGTACCCTAATATGTCTAAAAATCTCCCATCCCTCGGCGCCTCGGAATCGGCTGCCACCAAACGGTAGAACGGCTTTTTTTTGGCGCCCATTCTTGCCAATCGAATTCTAACTGCCATTTTCCTTTTTCATCACCTCCTGAATGATTGTTGACTCTCAATACCCAACTTCGGCTATGCCGGTCTGACTATCGATCTTTGAACTTTACTCCTGTCGCCCCCACAATGTAAACCAAACGCTGCCCCCGGGTCTGAAGGCTCACCCCAGCAGGGAGGGAATATTCAGATTCCCTTTTTTGGCAAAGCGTTCCATCATTTTCTTGGTCTGGGCAAAATTTTTGATCAGGCGGTTCACGTCCTGAACAGTGGTCCCGCTCCCTTGTGCAATCCGCCGTCTTCGGCTCCCGTTGATAAGTTTGTATTTACGTCTCTCCTCAGGAGTCATGGAATTTATGATCGCCTCCACCTTGACCAGCTCTTTTTCATCAGGTTTGAGCTGTTTTAATTTCTTGAGCTGACCCATTCCGGGCATCATTCCCATAATCTCTTCAAGGGAGCCCATCTTTTTCATCTGTTTCAACTGGGACTGGAAATCCACAAAATCAAACTGGCTTTTCTTGAGCCGTTTCTCCAGCTTTTTGGTTTCCTGTTCATCGAACTGATCCTGGGCCTTCTCAATGAGTGAGAGCACATCGCCCATACCCAGGATCTGGGAGGACATCCTGTCCGGGTAAAAAGGTTCCAGGGCACTGATCTTCTCCCCCACTCCCACGAACTTGATGGGCTTCCCGGTGACCGCCTTGATGGACAGGGCAGCCCCCCCCCGGGCGTCCCCTTCCATCTTGGAGAGAATTACGCCGGAGATATCGAGGGCCTCGTTGAACGCCTTGGCCACAGTGACCGCGTCCTGGCCGGTCATGGCATCCGCAACCATGAGGATCTCCGCCGGATTGATCCCTGTTTTGATACTCACCAACTCCGCCATCAGGGCTTCATCAATGTGAAGGCGGCCGGCGGTATCCAGAATCAACAGATCCGCGCCGTTGGCTCCCGCCCCGGCCAGGGCATCGAGGCAGATTTCATCCGGGCGTTGATCCTGGCGGGATGGATAGACCGGAACATCGATCTGTTCGCCGAGACGCTGAAGCTGGTCAATGGCCGCCGGCCTGTACACATCGGCCGGGACCAGGTAGGGATGCCGCCCCTGTTTTCGCAGGTAGCGGGCCAGCTTGGCACTGGTGGTGGTCTTTCCCGATCCCTGTAACCCCACCAGCATTACCGTGTGCGGCGGATTTCCCTTGAAATGGAGCCCTTCCTGGGATTCCCCCATCAACCGGGTAAGTTCTTCATTGACGATCTTTATGATCTGTTGTCCCGGGGTGAGACTCTCCAGCACCTCATGCCCTATGGCGCGCCCGCGAATGTCTTCTACTAATTTTTTAACCACTTTATAGTTGACATCCGCCTCCAAGAGGGCTAAACGGACTTCCTTCAGGGCAGCTTGTATATTGGACTCAGTTAACCGCCCCCTTCCCGTGAGCTTTTTGAACACGCCGTTTAGTTTTTCCGAGAGACTGTCAAACATGGTCGTATAATCCTTTAATTTGATAAACAGTCAGTCTATTTCAGTATATATATTTTTGTCAATGAAAATCTACACATTACAATACGGGCGGCTTATGATTTCCCACCGAGCCAGACGTAATCTTCATAAAAATCATATCAAGATTTGACTGGCTTGGCCATTCAATTCTTTACGGACCGAAAGGCCAGGGGGTAAATGGAAGATTTTCCCGTCCGATACCCCCCGGTCCAGGCCCGAATGTTTTAGGGTTGCCAACGGGCAGCATAATCTCTAAGATCAGAGACCATTCACATATGCTGAATATTGGCGCTGCTGTTGGACATTTTCACCACCGCCTCACTGAGGTGTCAGGTTTCAGTCCTTGGATTTTGCTTTCCAGATGAAAACCGCCCAAATGTCCAATTTTGAGGCACACGATACACTTTGAAACCACGACTTGACGAAGAACAACCGGATTATTTGACAGGGATGTAAAACCGGATCATCAGCCCCATCAACGTTGTCTTACAGACCATCGGGATCAGTTATGATGCAACCTCAACCCCATGAAAATGGGATCATTCGTCCCATAAAGGGAAAAAGAGATCCTGCCATAGGTCCCGATGCGGTGATGGTCATGGTGGCCTCAGACCTCAACTACTTGGTTTTAAACACAAAAGCGAGGAAACTGACCTTTTCGGACGCAGGACTGTACAGCCTGTATCAACCGGGTGAAGCATCCCTTCGGGATACGGCCATTGCAGGTCCCTTTATGGGGGCTCCCCAGGCGGTCATGGGAATGGAAAAGTTGATCGCCCTGGGAGCACATCGAATCTGGGTACTGGGGTGGTGCGGCTCGCTGCAGCCTGATCTGCATGTCGGAGATCTGATCGTGCCGGTTCGGGCCGTTTCCGAAGAAGGCGTTTCCCCCCACTATCCCCTGACAGATGGCGTGCCCGAATCAGACTCAAAACTGAACCGACTGATAGAACACGCTTTAAAGGCACAGGATATCCATTTTAAGAAGGGAGTGATCTGGACCACGGACGCCATCTACCGGGAGACCCCTCACAAAATCCAGGTCTATGGGGCCCAGGGCCTGCTGGGCGTGGAAATGGAGATCTCGGCCCTGTTGACCGTTGCAGCGTTTCGGGGCGCGGCCCTTGCCGCTTTATTGGTGATTTCAGACGAAATATTCGACCTGAAATGGCGGCCGGGATTCTCTTCATCCATCTTTAAAGAGCGGACCCGATTGGCCGGGGAGGTAATGATCAGGGCATTGCAGCAGTTGCCCAAAGGCACTTCAGCCCCTTTTTCAACCCAAACAGGAGGAATCCATGGCCCTGCTCCATATGAAAACCGTCTCTAACCCCCAAACGCTTGTGGACTTTGATACCCGGATACGAAAATCGCCCGGGTATGATGGGCCCCCGTCCTATACGGTGGAGCCCAAGATAAACGGGTTGGCCGTGAAACTGGTATACGAAAACGGGACCCTGACCCGGGCTTCAACCCCGGGAGACGGGGGCCTGGAGGAAAACGTCACCCCAAACATCAAAACCATTCTTTCGGTCCCCCTAACCCTTACCCAAAAACGAAACCATCTCCCCCCTCCTGATCTGCTGGAGATACGTGGGGATGTGTATATGGAGAAAAGGGGCTTTGAAAAGCTGAACCACGAACGGATACACCATCATCTTTCGCCCTATGACACTCCAGAAAATGCGGCCTCGGATTCGCTGAAGCAGCCTGATTCCAGAATTACCGCCAGGCGGCGGCTGGATATGTTCTGCTACGGGACAGGACCCATGGAGAGGGCGGGGTTGGACACCCAATACCAGCTCATGATTCAGCTTCAGAAATGGGGACTGCGGATCAACCGGCGACACCTGCATGTGTACGATACCATAGAGGATGTACTGGCCTATTGTCATCAACTGAAACAGGCCCCGGACCAGTTCTTTTACGAGATTGAGGGGGCGGTCATAAAGGTGAACCCCCTGGATGTACAGAAAAAACTCAATCAGGACTCGAAACCCCCGGAGGGGGTCATGGTCTACAGGTTCACAGGTGCAAATCCGGCAGGAGCAGAAGATCATGGATAATGTCAGAGTGCATCTGATCATGGAGGGCTGTGTTCAAGGGGTATGGTTCAGGGAGTCCACCCGCAAAAAGGCCCGCTCCCTGGGGGTATTGGGATGGGTCCGAAATCGCCCGGACCTCACAGTGGAGGCGGTGGCGGAAGGTCCCGAAGATAATGTGAAAAAACTTGTTTCCTGGTGCCATGAGGGACCGCCCTCCGCCCAAGTGACGCGGGTGATGGAACAGTGGGAACCATGGCAAGGCGCGTTCAACGATTTTGATGTCACCTTTTAGGAGGAATCCAGTGCGATTAAAGACTTATCACGGGGTATCTTTTCTGGCAGGCATATTGTTCATGATGGCGACCTCGGGTTGCGGAACCACAGTAGCGGTGTCCAAAAAAATACTTCCCGATTCCCTGGCCAAAAAAGTCCTGCCGGGACAACCCCTGCTCAAGAAACGCATCATGGTGCTCCCTTTCGTGAATCAGGCCGATGTGGGCCCTGAAATAGCGGAGAACCTGAGCCGGGCGTTTTACGAATCGCTGAAGCAGTCCCCTAATCTCTTGCTCTACGAGCCACCCGACGGCATCTTTTCTTCCATGGCCATGGAAACGCCCCAGTACGGGATCGTTACCAGTTCCAAGTTGGTGGATTTTGCAGAAAAACAGGGAATGAACGCCATTGTGGTGGGGGTGCTGAATCCGGTGGAGATCATGACCCGGAAAACCGGGTGGTGGCCATTCGATAAATGGCGCAAAATCTATATCGTGTCCGTGAGCGTCAATGTAATCGATACGGTCAGTAAGACCCTGTTTTTGACCCATATGGAATCACAAGATTTTTCTATCCCCCTGGAAGAAGCCGATGAAACAGACCCCGAGGCGTTTATTCACGATTGCCTGACAGAGGCGCTCCCGGATCTCATAGCGGAACAGGTATCCACGATCGAGACCCAACTCGACGGGAAACCCTGGACCGGACAAATCCTGGCCGTGGAGGACGACACCGTCATGATCAATGCGGGAAAGGATGTTGGCCTCAAGGAAGGACAGCGGTTTGAAGTGTTTGCCTCCGGCAGGGCCGTTTCCTCAGGAAGCGGAAGGCAGGTCCATCTTCTGGGAGAAGCAGAAGGCGAGATCGAAACCACAACGGTGATGGACGGACATGCCCTGGCCGACCCTGTTTCAGGAGGACCTTTTGAGACCAAGCAGTTTGTCAGGATCAAACGGTAGATGGACAACCGGTACATACGCATTTCATGAGCAAATAACAAATGGACAAAATCATCATTGAAGGCGGAAAGCCCCTGAAGGGAAGTGTAAACATCAGCGGGGCCAAAAACGCAGCCCTTCCCATCATTGCCGCCTGCCTCCTCACGGGCGGGTGGCATCGGCTGAAACGCGTTCCCCATCTCAGAGATGTTCACACCATAAAATGCATCATGGAAAAACTGGGCACGGTTTTCCGTGAGCAGGAAGACGCCCTTGGGGTCAACTCGGACAACCTGCTGGATCATAAGGCCCCCTATGAACTGGTCAAGACCATGAGGGCGTCCATCCTCCTTCTGGGCCCTCTGCTGGCGCGTTACGGCCGGGCCCAGATATCCCTTCCCGGCGGGTGCGCCATCGGGGCCAGGCCCGTGAACCTGCATTTAAAGGCCCTGGCGGCCATGGGAGCGGATATATATTTGGATCAGGGCTATATCAATGCCAGGGCCAAGCGATTGAAAGGGACCGAGATTTTTTTCGACGTTCCCACGGTGACCGGCACTGAAAACATCATGATGGCCGCAGTGACCGCCCACGGCAGGACCCTGCTGGAAAATGCGGCCAGGGAACCCGAGGTCCAGGATCTGGCACAAATGCTTCGCCACATGGGCGCTGATATTGAGGGAGAGGGCACGGATACCATGGTCATTCACGGCGTCTCCGAGCTGAATGCCTGTGAGCACACCGTGATTCCGGATCGGATCGAGGCCGGGACCTTCATGATCGGCGCAGCCATGACCCAAGGTGAGGTCCAGGTCACGGGGTGCAGGCCGGACCACCTGACGGCCCTGGTGGAGAAACTCGCAGCCACCGGTGCCGAAATCGTGGCCGGGAAAGAGACCCTTGAGGTAAAAGGACCCGGCCGGGTAGAAAGCGTGGATATCAAGACCATGCCCTATCCCGGATTTCCCACAGACCTCCAGGCCCAGTTCATGGCCCTTATGTGCATTGCCAAAGATTGGAGCATGATCAGGGAAAACGTCTTCGAGAACCGGTTCATCCATGTGAGTGAATTGAGACGCATGGGGGCGGAGATTGACATCAACGGCAACCAGGCCCTGGTAAAAGGGAAAGGGGAGCTTCGGTGTGCGCCGGTCATGGCCACCGACCTCAGGGCCAGTGCGTCGCTTCTTCTGGCCGGCCTCGTGGCCCGGGGCGGAACCACCGAGGTGCACAGGATCTATCACCTGGACCGGGGGTATGAGGCCATTGAAAAAAAATTCAGAGGTCTGGGGGCAGGCATATGGCGGGAAAAAATCTGAGAGGCTGACATGTTTCACCGCCCCCTTATCCCTATCCTTTTCGCCTTTGCAGGGGGCTTACTCGTGGCCCGATACCTCCCCGCCTCCTTTCAAAAATCGGTCCTGTTCCTTTTTGGCGCCATCTCCCTCTCTGTTATCAGCACCCTTTTTCTACCCCCCCGGCTCATGCCCGGTGGTCTTCTATTGGCCTTTTTCCTCACCGGAATCCTCCTGAAGCCCGAGCCTGTCCTTCACTCAAGGCTGCTTCCCCTGGCCCATGTCCGTGAACAGGTGACCTTACAGGGGGTGGTGATGGGACCGATGAAGGTGAGAGAGGGAGAGATCGCCAGACTCCGGGTCCATGTGACGGGCATGGGCCAGGGGAGAGAGATGGTGCCGGTTTCAGAAGACATTCAGTTGACCGTATACGGTTTTCTTCCGAGGCTTGCATCCGGGGCAAAGATACGTTTCCCGGCTCGATTACGGCCATTCAAAAATTTCAGAAACCCTGGACGCTATGACTATGAATCGGCCATGAAATTGAAAGGGATTTCGTGCGCGGCTCATGTCTCAGACGGTCGGCGGATTGTGCCCATGGGACCGGGG
>JAWLET010000116.1:0-8048 GCA_041685955.1 Desulfobacteraceae bacterium
CTTTCGGCCCATACCGCCCGTTCTCCAGCAGGCCTTTTATGAGGGCTGTGGCCATATTTCCCGCACCGATAAATCCCAGCTTCTGCTTATGTTCCATGATGGCGCCTCCTTTACAGTAGCTTCAACATTTACAGGGGTGAACGCTGAACACTGTATGCTTTGGGTTTTGGCAATTCGACGTTGGGCGTTCGACCTTCAGCCAATTCGGTAGGTGGGTCGTTGAACGTGGGTCTCTCTACATTTGGGACATCGACTGGGCCGGGTAAAACGGGTGCGCCCTTCAAATACATACCCGCATTTCATGCAATTTGCAGGCTTGATGGCCAGTTGTTTCCCCTTGGCGCGCACAGAACGGGCCACATGGGGGAGATGCTCGTACACCTCCTTTTCCCGGATCCCCAGTTCCTGGGAAATGCCCAATGCATCCATCTCCATCTGACTCAAAAGGTCTATGATCTGTTGCCGGATGGTCTTCATCTCATCAGAGGTTAAGGTTGACGAATGGTGAACCCTTTTGCAGGGGTTGTGACCGATTATAAGGAGTAACCGGTTTTCCTTCAAGGGATAGTTTGAATCGTGTCAACTTTGCTTGACGCCCCATGTTTTTTGTGATAGTCAGAGGCGTCTTAAAAAAGCCAGCTATATTTTGGCGAGATAGTTTCCATCCATAAATGGCTCTTTTCCGCAATTCCCCCGCTTCGTTCGGGACAGGTCGGCGTCAAACTACGGAGTTCCGGGTGCGACGTAGGGTTCACCTCCGCGCAACTCCTTGTTCTGCTCGACCTTGTGAAAAATTGCTCATTTCTGAATTGGAAACTCGAAAGTGTTCAAAGATGGACACTAAATAAATATAAACCTGGGTAAGGATGAGGAATCCGTACCCAAAAACCAATGGTTCAAAGGAGGGTAAAACAAATGGCTTACAACGCAGTAGAAATGGCTGATTGGCAGATCTCGGAAGCGGCAGAGGAAAACATGCCCCTCCCCGAGGAGTGGGCCGAAAAGCTGGGTCTCAAGAAGGAAGAGATGCTTCCCATGGGCAGGCTGGGGAAACTGGATTTCCTGAAAATCATGGATCGTCTCGGAGACAGACCGGATGGAAAATACATCGAGGTGACCGCCATCACTCCCACCCCCTTGGGCGAAGGCAAGAGCACCACGTCCTGCGGGTTGATGGAAGGAATGGGCAAACTGGGCCTGAATGTGGGCGGCGCCCTCAGGCAGCCTTCAGGCGGCCCCACCATGAACATCAAGGGCACCGCCGCGGGGGGCGGCAATTCCCTGCTGATTCCCATGACCGAGTTTTCCCTGGGATTGACCGGCGATATCAACGACATCATGAATGCCCACAACCTGGCCATGGTGGCTCTGACCGCACGGATGCAGCATGAGCGGAACTACAATGATGAGCAGCTGGAGCGGCTGACCAAAATGGCCCGGTTGAACATCGATCCCACGCGGGTGGAATTTGGCTGGATCATCGATTATTGTGCCCAGGCTCTCAGGAATATCGTTATCGGGCTGGGGGGTCGGTATGACGGCTTTACCATGCAGTCCAAATTCGGTATTGCCGTGGGGTCGGAATGTATGGCCATCCTTTCCATCGTCCGGAACCTGGAGGATTTAAGAGAGCGGCTCGACAATATCACCCTGGCCTTTGATAAGTCCGGGAAGCCCGTGACCACCGGGGATCTGGAATGTGGCGGGGCCATGACCGCCTGGATGCGCAATACCATCAATCCCACGCTCATGTGCACGGCTGAATACCAGCCCTGTATGGTCCATGCCGGCCCGTTTGCCAATATTGCGGTGGGTCAGTCGTCCGTTATCGCTGACCGTGTGGGCCTCAAACTGTTTGATTATCATATCACTGAGAGCGGATTCGGCGCAGATATCGGATTTGAGAAATTCTGGAATGTGAAGTGCCGCAACAGCGGTCTCAAACCCCATGTATCCGTTCTGACCAGCACCATCCGCGCTCTCAAGATGCACGGCGGCGGCCCCAAGGTGGTGGCCGGCCTGGATCTTGCGGATGAATATAAAAAAGAAAACCTCGAGTTGGTGGAAAAGGGCTGTGAAAACATGGTCCATCATATCAACACCATCCGCAAGGCCGGGATCAACCCCGTGGTCTGCATCAACTGTTTCCACACCGATACCGAAGCTGAAATCCAAATGGTCAGGAAGGCGGCTGAGGCGGCTGGCGCCCGCTGTGCCAAATCCACACACTGGGCCGACGGTGGGGATGGGGCCATAGAATTTGCCGAGGCCGTCAAAGAGGCCTGCGAGGAGGAGAACGAATTCAAGTATCTGTATCCCATTGAGACCAAGCTTCGTGATCGTGTGGACCTGATCGCCAAAGAGGTGTACGGTGCCGACGGCGTATCCTGGACCGCGGATGCAGAGGCCAAGGCCAAGATGCTGGAAGCCGATCCCAGCTATGATGACTATGCCACCATGATGGTCAAGACTCATCTGAGCCTCACCGACGATGTGGCCAAGAAGGGGGTTCCCAAGGGATGGACCCTCAACGTTCGGGACGTGCTGATCTATTCGGGCGCCAAATTCCTCTGCCCCTGCGCAGGGACCATCAGCCTGATGCCGGGCACCAGTTCAAATCCGGCCTTTAGAAGGGTGGATGTGGATACCGCCACCGGAAAGGTGACCGGTCTGTTCTAAGGCAAAACGCCATTAACGCGTAACCCAAAGGAGGCCTTTACTTTCGGGCCTCCTTTTTTTTGACACGCCTGATGGAATCCCTTATGCTCCGGCCTTACGGCACAGGGTTTCCGTCAATCCCGTTCATTGAACCCCCATCAAGCAGCAGGGAGAGGGTTCAGGTCAGATAAAGGCTCCTGAGAGAAATATATCATGTGTGGAATTGTAGGGTTCAAGTCGAATCAACATGGGGTGCGCCTGCGGGAATCACTCCCCAAGGCCACGTCAAGACTGATCCATCGCGGCCCCGATGATACGGATCTTTTTTTTGATCCGGCGTACGGGGTAGGGCTGGGACACAGACGCCTTTCGGTCATCGATCTGTCCGAGGCAGGCCGGCAGCCCATGGACACGGAAGATGGGAGGGTCCACATCGTTTACAATGGAGAAATCTATAATTTTAAGGAGATTCGCCAAACATTGGCGGGGCAGGGGCATCGCTTTCGGACTGAAACCGACACAGAGGTAATTCTCAAGGCCTATGGGCAATGGGGAATGGATTGTCTGACCCGGTTTGTGGGGATGTTCGCTTTTGCCCTGTGGGACCGGCGTCTTGGACGTCTTTTCCTGGCCAGGGACCGCATCGGCATCAAGCCCCTGTATTATCATTATAAAGCCGGGACATTTCTGTTTGCATCCGAACTCAAGTCCCTGATGGCATTCAAGGATTTCCCAAGGGACATAGACCCTGAGGCAGTGCCTCTTTTCCTTCACTATCAGTATATACCCGGTCCACGGACCATATTCCGAAATACATTCAAGCTCCTGCCCGGACATTTTCTGGTGCATGATGGGGAAAATTTGAGGACCCATGCATACTGGACCCTGCCGCCCATGGATGAGGCGGATGTGGAGAGTTCAGAGGCGGATGTGCTGGATGCACTGGACCGAATCCTGGGCCATGCGGTGTCCAGCCGGCTGATCAGTGATGTGCCGTTGGGGGCCCTTTTAAGCGGCGGAATCGATTCCTCCATGGTAGCGGCCTTAATGCAAAAGGCAAGCCATAGACCTGTGCGTACATTCAGTATCGGGTTCAGGGAACCCGGGTATGATGAAGCCCCCTGGGCCGCCAAAGTGGCCGCCCACCTCGGTACGGATCACACCGCCTTCTATGTCACCGCTCGGGACGCGCTGGAGGTGATTCCGCGTCTGCCCGAAATCTATGATGAACCCTTCGCCGATGCCTCCGCGGTCCCCACCTGCCTGGTTTCCAAGCTGGCCCGGACCCGGGTCACCGTGGCCCTTTCAGGAGACGGCGGCGATGAGCAGTTTGCAGGGTATATCCGCTACTGGAGCGCCCGGTCCATGGTCACGGCCTTTCAACGGTTGCCCGAGCCTGTGAGAAGCTCACTGGGCCTGGTTCTGAGGAAAATCCCGGTTTCCTGGGTGGAGACATGCTACCTGCCGTGGCGGGATATGTTGCCGCAGCGTTTCCGGGTGGCCAACTTTGGTGAAAAATGGCAGAAGCTGGTCAATCTGATGTTTTTTGGAAGCCTGGAAGAATTATACCGGATGACCATCTGTTTATGGTCTGAGTCAGAAGTACAATCCCTCCTGGGCCGGGACCTGGCTCCCAGCCAATATGAGGGCGCCTTTGCAGAAACCAGGGGCTGGCCGATCCTCTCCCGGCTCATGCGGGTGGACCAGCGGACCTATCTCCCGGACGCCATGTTGACCAAAGTGGACCGGGCGAGCATGGCGTTCAGCCTGGAGATCCGGGTCCCGCTTCTGGACCACCGGGTTCTGGAATTCACCGCCAGGATCCCGGACAGCCTCAAATACAGGCGGGGGAAAAGCAAATACCTGCTCAGAAAACTGCTGGCGCGCTATGTGCCGGAAACCTTATTTGAGCGACCCAAGATGGGATTCGGCATGCCCATTGACAGTTGGTTCCGGGGGGAGATGAAGGAGCTTTTGCTGGATTATCTCTCGGCAGAACGTCTCAAAAAAGAGGGCCTGTTTCATCCGGAGGCGGTGGAACAAAAAATCAAGGCCCATTTAGGCCGCAAAACCAACCACCAGTATCGGCTCTGGGCGCTTTTGATGTGGGAGATGTGGCGGGAGCGTTGGCTGGGGTGATAAAGGTCGCGACATTTTGGGGTCATTCAGAGGATAAATCGGTGACCTCGTTCTGCGGCTTTTCCGGGGGCTCCATGTCTTCCGCATTAGGCCCGGGACCGGATAACTCCGGAAATTCCTTTAGGGTTTTTTCCAAGGACTCCATGTTTTCCACATTAAGCCTGGGCACGAAAGGGTCGATATCTTTGATCATGTTGCTTAAGACCTGTTTGGGCCCCACTTCTACAAAAACATTATGGCGTCTCTGAATAATCCTTTCAATGGTTCCCCGCCAGTCCACAATATTGAAAATCTGTTTATAGAGTTCCTTTTTGATGTGATTGGGGTCTACAATGGCCTCTGATGTGACATTGGCCATAATCGGCTTTGAAGCAAAATCGATTTCGTAGTCCTTTAACTCCCGGTCGAATTTATCAGCCGCAGGTTTCATAATGGGGGTATGAAACGGTCCTTCCACCTTTAACATGGTTGAGCGCAGCCCATCTTCCTTCAGTTTGCCGGCCATATCCGAGAGTCTTCTTTTGGATCCGCCCACCACGATCTGACTCTGGGTATTATTGAGGGTGATAGAGACGCCGAAGTCCTTACACAGGGCGCATATTCTATCCTGATCCAGTTCCCCGCCTTTTTTTACAATCGCCATCAGCCCGGCACCCGGATAAGCCTTGCCCCATTCCGTTATGAGTTCCGCTCTTCGATTGACGAGCCGCAGGGCGGTTTCAAAATCCAAGGCCTCGGCCACCAGCAGGGCCGTATATTCACCCAGGCTGTGACCTGCCAGCAGAGAGACGTTTAGGTCTACGCCCTTTTCCCTGGAGGTTTCCTCAAGGACACGATAGCAGGCATAACTCATGGTCAGAACGGCAGGTTGGGTGTAAATGGTTCTGTTCAGGTCGGCCCTGTGCATGAACTTGCTGAAGGTATGTTTCTTGAAGCTTAGCTCTGCGATATCATACCCCAATACTTCACTGGCCCTGTGGTATACATCCCTGACCATTTCGAATCCGTCGAAGAAGTCCTTTCCCATCCCCACGTATTGAGACCCTTGGCCCGGGAAAATCAGTATGGTTCTTATCGGTTTGGTCATTTTAGTCCCGCCCATCCATGGTAGAAAATCGTGCTTAAGAGGATCCAGCCTTTACCCTTAAAGATGGAGGCTAACCAGTTTAACCGGTTATGTCAAGGCTCCAATTTGCCCATGACCGGCTTCAGCGAATGATTGTCCTTGACAACGAAGCCCGTTGAAATATTATAGAAGCCCATTGAGCCGTGTCTCGGCATCCTCAGCCTTCTTTCAAATGTTCATGCATAACCCTCTTGAATACCAGGAAAAGCAGGCAATCTACAATGATAAGCCCTTGACACAGGCCATTATGGGCCACCCTCTGCCGCAGGCGGTATGGGGCGGCCTTTTCATACCAGCTATAGGGCCACAGAAACCGTAAAATGAACCAACCCTTACATGTGGAGATTTCTTATGGGCATAGAGGATAAAATAAAGGAACTGGAGAGCCGAAACCTTGAGGCCGAGATGGGTGGCGGTGAGAAGCGGATTGAACAGCAGCACAAAAAGGGCAAGATGACCGCCAGGGAGCGGATCGCGTACCTGCTGGATGAAGGCAGTTTTCAGGAACTGGATAAATTCGTAGTCCATCGCTGCCAGGATTTCGGCATGGATAAGAAGAAGATCCCCGGGGATGGGGTGGTAACCGGGTATGGCACCATAAATGGCCGCCTGGTATTTCTCTTTTCCCAGGATTTTACGGTGTTCGGCGGTTCACTGAGTGGCGCTTTCGGCCAGAAAATATGCAAAGTGATGGATTTGGCCCTCAAAAACGGCGCCCCCATGATCGGATTAAATGATTCCGGCGGTGCCAGAATTCAAGAAGGGGTGATGAGCCTGGGGGGATATGGGGAGATATTCAAACGGAATGTTTGGAGTTCAGGGGTAGTGCCCCAGATATCCGTGATCATGGGTCCCTGCGCCGGGGGGGCCGTGTATTCCCCGGCACTGACGGATTTCACCATTATGGTCAAAAAGACCTCCAACATGTTCATCACCGGTCCTCAGGTCATCAAGGCGGTGACTTCCGAAGAGGTGACCTCGGAGGATCTGGGGGGGGCCATGGCCCATAATACCAAGAGCGGGGTGGCGCATTTTGCCGAGGATTCGGACCAGGCGGCCCTGGACCGGGTCAAGGAAATTTTGGCCTATCTACCCCAGAATTATAGGGAAAAATCCCCTGCAGTGGACTGTACGGATGATATGAATAGGACAGAAGCATTCCTCAACACGGTGGTCCCCACCAATCCCAGGCTCCCCTATGACATGACCGAGATTATTCGGGCCGTACTGGATGACAACCGCTTCTTGGAGGTGCAGGAGCATTTTGCCAAAAATATGGTGGTGGGGTTTGGCCGGCTCAATGGTATGTCCGTGGGTATTATCGCCAATCAGCCCAGGTTTTTGGCCGGGTGTTTGGATACCAAAGCGTCGGTGAAATGCGCCCGGTTCATCCGCACGTGTGATGCCTTCAACCTGCCCACGGTGACCTTCGTGGATGTGCCCGGCTACCTTCCCGGCGTGCAGCAGGAATATGACGGCATTATCAAACACGGGGCCAAGATTATTTTTGCCTATTCAGAGGCCACGGTCCCCAAAATCACCGTGGTGACGCGCAAGGCCTACGGCGGGGCCTACATTGCCATGTCCGCCAAACACCTCGGGGGAGATATCAACCTGGCCTACCCCACGGCAGAGATTGCGGTCATGGGGCCTGAAGGGGCCGCCAACATCATCTTCAGAAAGGAATTGTCTGAAGCAGATGATCCGGTGGCCGCCAAAGAGAAGCTGGTGGAGTCCTACAGGGAAAATGTGGCCAGTCCTTTCAAAGCCGCAGAGCTGGGATATACGGATCATATCATTTTTCCCGAAAAGACCCGGCCCAGATTGATCCATGCCTTGATGATGCTAAAAGACAAACGGGAGTCGATTCCGGAGAGACGGCACGGCAATATTCCGCTGTAAGCGTGGAGATAGGTACCTGGGTTCAGAGGGTCAAAGGTTCAAGGCTAAGGGATCAAAGATTATCTGTTTTCATTTCTTCATTCCCGGCTCAGACGAACCCTTCATAATGCATATTTGAGAATGAAAAGGGATCGAGTCACCATCACCGATGTCACCTTGCGGGAATTCGGCCAGAATGTCCCAGCCGGCCGACTGCATATTTTCACGCCGCAAATCAGAAGCA
>JAWLET010000117.1:0-7978 GCA_041685955.1 Desulfobacteraceae bacterium
ATGCTCAGCGAGCGCATTCCCCGCTGCTTGTCGGAGCGAAGCGGACTTGTGCGCCTCAGGCGTAGATCCCGACCTGTCGGGGCTACAGGGTTCTTCAATGCCGCTCATCTACTTGCCTTTAAATACCGGTTTTCGTTTTTCCGCAAATGCGGCCAGGGCTTCCAGTCGATCTTCGGTGGGTATGGTAATTTCATAGGCCTTTGACTCCATATTCAAGGCGACTCCGATACTGCACTCGGAGCCGTAATTGAGAACGAACTTGGCCTGCTGTACAGCAATGGGTCCGTTTTCACTGATCTCTGTGGCCAAAGCCAGGGCGGCCTCCATGAGCTCATCCGGTTTTACAACCTGGTTGACCAGGCCGATTTCCAGGGCCGTGGCAGCATCAATCCGCCTGGCCGTGTAGATCAATTCCTTTGCCTTGGCCAGAC
Organism: Desulfobacteraceae bacterium; assembly: GCA_041685955.1. Lineage (GTDB taxonomy): Bacteria > Desulfobacterota > DSM-4660 > Desulfatiglandales > Desulfatiglandaceae > JAIPDZ01. The sequence continues at coordinate 432 of JAWLET010000117.1, forward strand.
CCACGATTCGCGGAAGCCGCTGGGTGCCGCCTCCGCCCGGGATGATGGCCAGGCTGGTCTCGGTCAACCCCATCAAGACGTTGGAAGCGGCAATCCGTAAATCGCTGGCAAGGGCCAGTTCAGTCCCCCCGCCGAAGGCGTACCCGTTGATGGCCGCAATGACCGGGACCCGAGCATTTTCCACGCTGATCATGGTCTTGCGCACCGTGCTGATGAACCGTCGAACCTGACCTTCGGAAAGGGTCCGCCGCTCAATCAGATCGGCCCCCGCACAAAATGAGGCCTTCTTCCCATCGGGTGGCGCTGCACCCGTAATGATCATAACCCTGACAGACATATCAAAATTGGATTCTTCAATCACCTGTTGCAGGGTTTCGATGGCCTCGAAATTGAGACAATTCATTGACGCCGGCCGGTTCAGGGTAAGGAGTAATACGCCTTTTTCCGTCTTTTCTTTCAGAATGACCTCGGACATTTTGCTTTTCTCCTCATCAGAATTTAAAATTACCAAATCTCGATTCCGAAATGGGCTTTAACAGAGACACTTCAAATGCCGCGGCCAGAACATCGCGCACATTTTTTAAGGGTATGGTGCCGTCATGAAAAAGACGGGCTTCCATATAAAAGGGATGGGCTTCCTTGGCGTACTTTTCCATCATCATTTGCTCGAAATTTTCAGCCGCCTGGTCATCCATGACCTCACCTCTCTTCTTCGCATTGATCCGTTCCAGCTTGGTAAGGATAAAGGCAGCGGTTTTACCGGACATGACCGAAGTCCTTCCCCGCATGGTATTAAAAATAAAATGGGGATCATAGGATCTTCCGCACATGCCATAGTTGGCAGCCCCGTGATCAGGCCCGATTACCCACTGGATCTTGGGGACATTGGCACAGGCTGCGGCTCTTACCATGTCCGAGCCATACTTGCCGATACCTGCCCGTTCTTCCGCGGTTCCCACCATGTAACCGGGAGAATTCTGAATATACAGAATAGGGATCTTGTGGGAGCAGCACCGAATCACCCATTCCACCGCCTTTCTCGCTGCGTCCGTAAAAATCACCCCGATGCCGTTGCTGGCCACAATCCCCACAGGGAGCCCTTTAAGATGCATTTTGCCGCACACAATGGTGTCCCCCCGACCCGGATTATAATTGCGTTTGTATTCACTGAATTCACTGTCATCCGCAATGGAGGAGATCACTTCCCGAACGTCGATTCCCCGGTAAGGATCGATGGGCAAAACCTCGTATAGATGGTCAATGGGTAGTTTGGGTTCTTTGGATTCACGGCGCTCAATACACAGGTTTTGCTTTGGATCATAGGACAGCAACTCCCTTAGCTTTTCAATGCCCTCGTCCTGGGTGCTGACCATATGATCCGCACCCCCGGATATGGACGTGTGTACCCTGGCGCCCCCCAGATCCTCCATGGTCACCTCCTCGCCGATGGCGGCCTTGACCATGGGCGGTCCCCCCAGAAACGAATAGGACATTTTGTCGACCATAATCGATTCGCAGGCCAGGTAAACAATATAGGCGCCTCCTGCTGTATTTCCGCCGGTGCTCAGGGTGTATTGCTTCAGTCCCTTGGCCGACATCCTGCACATATTGTAGAAAAATCGCCCGAACTGGCCTCTGCCCGGAAATACCCTGTCCTGGGTGGGCAAAAAGGCCCCGGCGGAATCCGCGATGTACACGCAGGGGATTTCGCATTGATCCGCAATATCCTGGGCGCGGAGGTGCTTTTTACAATTAATGGGATAATAGGCCCCTGCCTTGACTCGACTGTCATTGGCAATAATCATCACCCAATTGCCGTGAATCTTGCCCAGCCCTGTAACCAGACCCGCACTCGGTACATCGGCTGCCCCCTCATAGTCCAGGCCGAAACCGGCGCCTCTGCTCAGTTCCAGAAAATCCGAGGCCGGATCAGTCAGCTGGGTTATAAGCTGGCGGACCGGTTTTTTCCCCTGTTTTGCCAGACGGTCGATTTGCTGTTGTCCCCCCGGATGGCAGGCCTGTTCCCAGAGCGCATAGAGCTTTTCCTCTTCGGACAGCCAGTGTTTACGGTTTTCTTGGTATATTTTTTTCTTTTCCGATATCTGAGGCATAACGGAGGCTCCTTGTGCAAATATGAATGTAATGGGAATACACCCTTTCCATTACTGTGGGATCACAACTCGGCTAATGGATGCCTTTCGGCCTCGCTGATTATCTTTGCCACGCCCGGCACCTGGCGGATCACTTCGGTCACGCCGGCCACGGTGTGCATGGGGTTAATCAAGCCGGTCAGTTTCACCACCCCGGGATCTGGGACCTCAATCTCAAGCTCCTGCGAGTGAATGTTGGCCTTGGTGACGGCCGCCTCCACCCGTTTTAAGAGTGAAAGCCGCTCCATGGCCTCCATGGCGGTCAAGCTGCATTCGGCAATGGCCTCTGTTTGGGACAGATGCACAATCAACTCGGCGGCTGTCTCAATTTCGATTTTCTCCACATTGATCACCAGGTCGTACAACGACAGATCATCCCAGTCCATTTTAAAGGTGAAATGCAGAAACCCCTTGAGCTCGGTATCCCGCTTGGCAATAATATTCGCAGCGGTTCGAGGATCGATCTGTCTTTGCGACGCCACCCACTCAGTACGGAATGCATGGGAAGCGCCGAGGCGGATATGCAGTGCGCAACCGAAATCCTTTAAAAAGAAAGAAGATCCATGGCCGATGATGACGCCGTCGCCATGCCGGGCCACCTCGTATATCACGGCCTCCATGAGTTCGTGGTAGGTTTCCGGACTGCGTCGAAACATCCGATCCAGCAGACCCGGGGCCTTTACATCAAAGGCCTTCAAGTCCTGCGAGGAAAAACCTATGTCAACCGCCACCTTTTGCAGACGTTGGTCATCGAACAGATCCACCTGAAGCTGCCGGGCCACCTCCCCGGCCACATCCGTGATGCCGCACCCCATGCCGGCCGTAAGGGTAATCAAAGGCATTGTTTATCCTCCTGTCAGCGGGTTTGTTGCCATGTATTCCGAGTACGGTTTTTTCCGCAATCCCCATTCTGAAGGCACCCATGCTCTTTTTCATTTTATCCCACCTCCAGGATGGGCGTTACTGACCTTTGTGATCCTACTGGATCATTCGGACAAAGGCGGTCGTGTATCCCCCAAAGACTCATTGGATAGTCATGTGGGTCTCTTCAGCAACCAAAAAATCTATGATCTTTCGCTTGTCTGAGTCAGGTTTAAACAGTTCCCTTAACGCATGGTAGGCCTCGTAGCCGTCCGGACTGGTGGCATAATAAAACTCCCTGGTCAGTTCCGAGAAGATATCCAGGTTTTGTTGCTCAACACACGCCCGGGTGTAATGGGTGATCAGAATCGTGAGGACATTGTCAAATTCATGAAAGTAGGCCATGTCGGATAAAAGATCGATTCTACCCGGATAATTCTCAAGACCGTACAGGATAAGCGCCTTGAGGTTTGGATTGGCCCTTTTAAAATACTTCCTGATCAGTGGATAATTGGGGGTCTCCGAAGCCTTCTCCTCTGAAAAGCGTTCAAATATTTCTTCTGACAAGTCCTTCCTGTTTTCAAAAAATGCCACCAGATCCCTTTGACGCTGATTCTCCGGCTTGGCGTTTGCCTCTTCCATCTCTTCATAATCGATATCATCCTCAAAGTACTGAAAGCCTATTTTCTTTAGTTCCGAGATATAGTCCTCAGGGTGGGTACCGAAAATCTCATCCACTTGGTCTCGAATCATTTCATCCTTAAGGTTTTCATAATCATCCAGGACCGGGTGCTTTTTCTTTTTCCCCATTATGTACTCCCTATTCCCAATGGAACACGACCCCGCCCTGTGGAACACGCTCATTTAGACACAGCGCAAGGATAACCTCCTGTGGAGTCCCCTTATATATCTTCAGAAAAAATGATGTTCAGCGCATCCGAGGGAACACCCCATGGATGAGCCGGATGTACATCGGAATCATTTTTTCGTAATTCGGGCGCCTCATTATCAAGCTGTGTAACCCTTCTCATGCCTGTATACCACATCGGCCGCGAATAAGGTACCGCCGAACTTCCAAACGCCCCTGATTTCTGTTGGGCCATCAACCAAAGCCGGGCCGGTAGGATCGGGAGAATGCCTTTCTTATTTTTCAGGTCCGGAGCGACCCATGAATCCCCTGGGATTTTTCCGGATCTCCTGTTTGAACGCGTCCATCCTTTTTTTCAGCTGTTGGGCCACATCCGGGTGGGTATGGATGACGCTATAGGATTCTCCCGGATCCCTTTGAAGGTATCCAACCCCCTTTAATCTTCCCCCTCCAATCCCTCCTTGCCAGCGACTTAAGAGCAATTGGGTGATATGCTGATGAAATCATAGACAAACCTTGCACTGACCACAGACAAATGGAGCTTACCAAGAGGAGACCTCTACGGGAATGCCGTTTAAGACGGCGTTGTTGGACAATGGGTCATAGCGATCATCATCGGTCAATATATTGCTGTTGAGTCCCCCATGGGCCTTGGCCACCGCCATCCTGACGCCGGGCAAATCGTGGCCCCAGCCATGGGGGAGGCTGACCACGCCCGGCCGGATGTCCGGGGTGATTTCCACCGGAGCCACCACCCGTCCGACGCGGCTCTTCACTTCCGCCCTCCCCCCGTGTTCAAGCCCCAGGCGCGAAGCGTCCTGAGGATGAACATATAGCGCACACCGGGGGGGACCGGATACCAGGGAGGGGATGTTGGCCATCCACGAGTTATTGGTGCGCAAATGCCGGCGCCCCACCAGCATCAGATCGCCGGCATCCTGCCTATTTAGCGCCCCGACAAGCCGCCGGACGTCCTGGGCCATGGGTTGCGGCGCTAATTCGATCTTGCCCGATTCGGTGCGCAGTATCCCCGGGATCCTGGGCTCAAGCGGTCCCAGGTCCACGCCATGCGGCTGCGATTTGAGTCTAAAGAGAGACAACCCCTCTGCATTCAGGCCAAAGCCGTCTCCGTAGGGGCCGGTGCGGAGCATGAAATCCAGCATCCGATCCGGCCCCTTCAGCTCTTGCAGGAGCGCCAGGATTTCCGTTTCCTTGCCGTAGAGCGGTGAACCTTCCTGTTTGGCCGCCCTGTCCACCATGGTGCCAATGATGACATCATCCATCCGGGCCGCGTCGGCCGAGGCACCCTGACCAGTGAAAATCATGGCCAGCCGATAGAGGATCTCCCACTTGTCCATTTCATCCCCGGGCTTGGGGACCACAGGGGGTGAATAGTTGGCAATGTTTCGTACGGCAAGATTATAAAATGAAAAATCATATTGGGATGTGGACAAGGGACCGGTCGGGGGCAGGATGACATCCGCGTGTCTGGTAGAGGCGTTCAGGTAGAAGTCCACCGACACCATAAAGTCCAAACCGGCCAAAGCCCGTTCCACCCGATCCGCATTGGGCAGGGCGATCACCGGATTGGAGGCCACCGTAATCAAGGCCCGAACCTGGCCCTCTCCCGGGGTTTCCATTTCATCGCACAGGGTGCATACCGGAAGCTCGCCCATGATCTCGTGCAGCCCTTTGACCCGGCTCTTCCATCTCCCCAGAATCCAACCTTTTCCACCGGGCCGGTTGCGGCGCGGCATATGGGCCGGAGTAGGGAACATGGCGCCGCCCGGATGGTCCAGGTTGCCGGTCAGTATATTGATCACGTCGATAAGCCACTGGTTAAGCGTTCCGAACTCCACGGTGCTGGTGCCCATGCGACCATACACTGCTGCAGATGGGGCAGCGGAAAGTTCCCTGGCCAATCGGTACACGACGGCGGGGTCAATTCCGGTGTGCCTTTCCACGGCCTCAGGGGAAAACGGCCTGCAAAGTTCCTTTACCGACTCCACGCCCGTAACGTGCTCGAAGAGGCGTCCAGGATTGACCCTGTTCTCCTCAAACAAGACCCGGATCAATGCCATGAGGAGAAAAGGATCTCCTCCGGGTTTTATCCTCAGGTGCTCATGGGCCAGTTTCGCAGTTCCACTGGTGCGGGGATCTACCACCATTAGTTTGCCCCCCCTCCGCTTCAGGGCTCGAAGCCGACCCGGCCAGTTGGGTGCCGTGGCCAGTGATCCGTTTGACGCCACCGGGTCTGCTCCGAGGATCAGCAGGAAATGGGTGCGGTCCATGTCCGGAACGGCAATGGTGCCGGGATGACCAAACATCAGGCCGCAGGAAACGTGTTTGGGGATCTGGTCCACCGTGCTGGCACTAAAAATATTCCGGCTCTTCAAGGCCTTGAACATGGGTCTCAGGCACAGGGCCCCCGCCATGGTGTGGGAGCAGGGATTGCCCGCATACACGGCCACCGTATCGCGGCCATATTCCTCCATCAAGGGGGCCAGCCCTGATTCGACTGCGGCAAACGCTTCCTCCCAGTCCACCTGCACCCAGGCGCCGTTCTTCTTGAGGAGCGGGTGGTGCAACCGATCCGGATCATTGTGCAGATCAGCCAAGGCCGCCCCTTTGGGACAGATATACCCCTTGCTGAATACATCCTCCTTATCCCCTTTGACGCTTACGGCGCGTCCATCCCTGAGAGTGATCTCCAACCCGCAGGTGGCCTCACACAGGGGGCAGGTGCGGTAGGCGAGTTCAACACCTTTGGTTTGATCATGGTGGCGTGTCATAAGGATCTTTGGCTCCCCATTACGGATGCGTACATACTTTAAAATAGATTCTTCAACGATGCATTTTCACAACTCGGGCAAAGGGTGCCTTTGGGCCTCGCTGATCACCTGTTTCACCCCCGATACCTGCTTGATCACCTCACTCACCCCGGCCACGGTATGCATGGGCTCAATCATACCGCTCAATTTTACCACCCCGGGTTCGGGCACTTCGATATCAAGCTCCTGGAGGTGCATGTTGGCCTTGGAAATGGCCGCCTCCACCCGTTTTAAAAGGGAAAGCCGCTCCATGGCCTCCATGGCGGTTAGACTGCATTCATTGATGACATCGGTTTGGGCCAGATGGACAATCATGGCCGCCGCAGCCTCAGTCCCCATTTTCTCCACATTGATGGCCAGATCGTACATTGACAGATCATCCCAATCGATCTTAAAGGTAAAATGCATAAATCCCTTCAGCTCGGTGTCCCGTTTGGCAATCAGCTTTTGAGCGACCTGGGAATCGATTTGCCTTTTCGAGGCCACCCGCTGAACACGGAATGTATCGGAGGCGCGCAGGAGAACATGCATGGCGCAACCAAAATCCCTCAAAAAGGAGGCAGCCCCGTGCCCCACAATCACCCCATCCCCGCTCCGGGCCACCTCGTAGATCAATCCCTCCATCAGTTCATGGTAGGTTTCCGGACTGCGCCGAAACATCCGGTCCAGCAGACCCGGGGCCTTTACATCAAAGGCCTTTAAATCCTGGGAGGAAAAGCCCATGTCCGCCGCCACCTGTTGGAGGCGTTGGTCATCGAACAGCTCAACTTTGAGTTCTCGGGCCACTTGTTCCGCCACGTCCGTGATGCCGCACCCGATGCCGGCCGTAAGGGTGAT
>JAWLET010000118.1:0-7965 GCA_041685955.1 Desulfobacteraceae bacterium
AAAAAGATGGTTTTTCCCATCTGTTCTCTGGATTCTAAGAGGGACTTTTGGATCTGAGCATAAACGGCACTTTTGGCGATCCTATGGGGCAGCCCCAACGAATAAGGATAGATCGTGAGAGCGAAGCGAACCACGATCTTATCCTGTGGTTGGACAAGCCCTTTGTAATTTGGCGGTACCCTTAATATAGGCAAATATCTTTTTTTGAATGGGAGGTGGTATCCGGCCGGATTGGAAGGATGGCTTTTTTGGGACGAGCGATATCGTTTAGCCCGCGGAGAAGCCAAAAAAATGGGAGTTTTTATGTCATAAAGATGAGTAAGTCCTCCTGTCATTGTGTTTAAGGCGGGTTTTAGCCATTTGAGGACGTTATGCTGATGACCAAACCGGTGGGCCGATAACTGCCAGAATTTGCATGGGCGCTTGGCACATGGGGCACTTAAAGGCCGGTCTGAGGCGTCGGAAGCAGGCTTGAACCAATACCTTCAAAATCAACTGAACGAGGGACAACAGTTTTTTGGCGTTGCCATGCAAAAAGCCATAGTCTCTGGCCCGACGAAAGCCTTTGGGTAAAACATGTTGTAAGACCAGCCACAGGAAATCTTCGCCTTTGATGGTGCGGTAACGAGTTTTGCCGGTACGGCTTTCAAGATATTTGAAGGTAATATTGCCATCTTGATTGGACACGATATTGTTTTGACCGATGACGCCCCGGTATAGGTATCGCGACAAGTATTTTAAAGCGGATGGTCCCTTTCCGGCGCGTTTGCAGTTTACTACCCATTTCCGGGGCACAGAACTGGGTAAGCGGAGTCCGGCTTTGCGTGCTGCCTCCAGAAAGCGAGCCCGAAACACCTTGGCCAGGGCGAATTCATTGAACAGGTACTTGGTTTTTTTCTTTTTCCATTGTTTTTTGGCTTTATTGACGCCGCCGCCCGGCACCACGAGATGGACATGCGGGTGATAATCCAGGCATCGGTTATGAGTATGCAGCACCGCGGTCATGCCGATATCGGCGCCAAGATTTTTGGGATTTAAGCCAAAGTCTTTCAGGGTGCTGGAGGCGCAGGCAAAAAGAAGGTTATAAACGAGGGTTTGGTGATCCCAAGCCAGGAATCTGAGCTCATGGGGGAGCGTAAAGGTTGCCAGGAAGTAGTCAACGGGTAAAAGTTTTTCCTGTTGGCGATCCAACCAGAGCGAGGTTTCATGATTTTGGCATTGTGGGCAGCTGCGATGGCCACAGGAACGGGGTCGCCATGTGGTATGACCGCAGTCGGTGCATTGCACGAGAAACTGGCCGGCTTCCGGTGTCCGGCATCGGCTGATTGCATCGATGGTGTACAGATGACCTGGTAAAAGCTGTGAGCCGTATTTAGCCTGAAAGGAATGGCGATATTGATTTAGGATAGCGGCAAGTTGCATGGTCATACCCTCCTTAAATTGACGTGGAGGGTATTGATCAGCCCATTAATGGTCTCAAATGCATTTTGCTCGGCGGTGTCGGTTAGGTGAGCGTAGCGGACGGTGGTGGTGGGGCTGCTGTGACCGAGCAGCGCCTGAATATGACGAAGGTTTAAGCCTTTTTCAAGTAGATGAGTGGCAAAGCTGTGGCGAAGGGAGTGAATTGAGACTTTTTTTTAATGCCGCATTGCTTGACCACGGCTTTCATGGCAGCCTGAGTGCCGCCCCGGTCCATGTGGGTGGTGGCCCTGCGAATGCGCTCGGGTGAACCCACGCCGTTGGGGAACAACCAGCATGGGTTTCGGTGTTTGCACCATAGGGCGCGTAATGCCTGATAGGTCAGATCCGGCAATGGGACGAAACGATCTTTATGGCCTTTGCCGCGGCGGATATGAACCAGTTGTCGCTTACCGTCGATATCGCCCACCTGTAAGGATAGGGTCTCAGAGAGGCGCAGGCCCATGGAATAGGTGGTCAGCAGAAAAACCCGATAGCGCAATTTGCATGTCGCGCTGATCAATTGATCAACTTCGGTGACGGTGAGAATATCGGGCAGTGAACGCACCCTGGGTGCTTTGACTATATTTACCCACTGCCAATCGCGTTTCAGGACATGCTTCCAGAAGAATTGCAGGCCGTTTCGGTCAATCTTGACGGTGCTCCAGGAATGGGATTGAACCAGATTTGAGAAGTAGGTTTCTCGTTGTTCCAGGGTTAAGAGATCGGGGCAGCAATCGAAATAGTCCCTGATGCGGCGTATGGCCCTGGAGTAGGCATCAATGGTTTTTTGGGCTTTGCCCTGCAGCTTGAGTAAGCGCATATGGCGTTGATAAAGTTCATTAAAACGTTCTGTTTCGGCTTGATCCATGGTGTATCCTCCTTTTTAGATTGTGCCCGGAATTGGGCAAATATAAGAGTATACACCGATTTATAATTTTTTTCCGCCGCGTAGCGGCTTCGTCCAACAATCCGTAAGGGGCAAAATGCCCGTCTTCATCTGCACCTTGTTAGAACCAACATCAAGTCTTTGACAAGGCCGGTTTCCATATCCATCGGATTTCCCGATCTATTCATATGAATCCATCGCTATTTCCAGTTTGACATATCGAAATGGCCTATATAATGTCACCACGTTCAGGTACGGCAGAGTCATATTCCTGAAAACAAAAATGAGGAGGTTTCATATGAGCGGAGTCAAAAATCTATTTGCAACCAGGTGGGGAATCATTGGAGTCGGCGCCTTCATTGGGGTCCTCGCACCCCTCCTGCAAAAATGGGGCAATCCCGGAAACATGGGCATTTGTGTGGCCTGCTTTGAGCGGGATATCGCGGGCGCCGTGGGGCTGCATCGAGCTTCAGTGGTGCAGTATATGCGGCCGGAGATCATCGGGTTTGTCCTGGGGTCCCTGATTGCCGCCTATCTGTTCAAAGAGTTTCGATCCAGGACAGGTTCCGCCCCCATCGTCCGGTTTATCCTCGGCGCCTTTGCCATGATCGGCGCCCTGGTCTTTTTGGGATGTCCCTGGCGGGCCCTGCTGCGGCTGGCCGGAGGAGATGGAAATGCCCTGTTCGGCATCGCCGGATTGATCGTGGGCATTTGGATCGGCACCCTATTTCTCAAAGGTGGATATAACCTGGGTCGCGCTGAAAAGACCCATACCTCGGTGGGATGGCTGTTGCCCCTGACCATGCTGGGGTTCCTGGTCCTCATGCTCATCTACCCCCAAATCGCAGGACAAGCCAAAAGCGGCGTCCTCTTTTACAGCTTAAAAGGACCCGGGGCCATGCATGCGCCCCTCATTGTTTCGCTCTTGGTGGGGCTTGGGGTTGGATTTTTGGCCCAGCGAAGTCGATTCTGCACCATGGGGGCATTCAGGGATTTGATTCTGTTTCGCCAGGCCCATTTGTTCACGGGGTTGGTGACCCTGGCCGTGGTAGCCTTCATCACCAACCTGATTGTCAAACAATTCCATCCCGGATTTGCCGCTCAGCCGGTGGCCCACACCATGCAGGTCTGGAACTTTCTGGGGATGGTCTTAGCCGGCCTGGCCTTTGCCCTGGCCGGAGGTTGTCCGGGTCGCCAGCTATTTCTGGCCGGAGAAGGGGACGGGGATGCCGCGGTGTTCGTGTTCGGCATGATCGTGGGCGCGGGCTTCGCCCATAATTTCGGTCTGGCCAGTTCACCCAAAGGGGTCGGGCCGCACGGCATTGCCGCAACCATCATTGGTCTTTTAGTTTGCCTGTTCATCGGATTTACCATGAGACGAAAGTAGGGAGAGGAGTAACAGTTTAGGGCTCGCTCAAAAATAAATTCACAGAATTGACGCTCAGATTTGGGTCAGATTTGATCGCCGTAATTGAGTGAAGCCACAGAAATAGTGAACTATTTCGAGGACTTCACGATTGAGCGGCGGCCGAAGATGGCCCGAAGCTGAGATGGGAAAATGGGAAGTTATTTTTGAGCGAGCCCTTAGTCCTCTGAAATGGGGTTACAGGACATGAGGGGGTCGTTATTTCGATACGCTAAGTTCATACGGAGAGGAGAATAAACAATGAGTAACACAGTCGATGCGCGGGGACTTAGTTGCCCGCAACCGGTCCTCATGACCATGGATGAAATCAAAAAGCTTTCCCAGGGGGAAATTGAGATCCAGGTGGATACCGATACCTCCAAAGAGAACGTGAGTCGAGCCGCTGAGAGCAAAGGATGGACGGTGAAAGCGGTCCAGGAGGAGGGTGAGGGCTATCGCGTCATCATCGCCAAGGATTGATCGTGTCATTATTAAAGCTGTTTAAAAAAAAGGAATCCGAGCATGGTCCCCAAAAGGGGGAGCTCCAAGGCCGCGGCATCCTGGTCTTTGAAAACACCAGCGAGGTGATCCGGGGCGAGCGGGTACTTCAGGATGCAGGTTGGAAAATCCGGGTCATGGGACCCCCGCCTGAAATACGGACCGGTTGTGATCTAATCATCGAGTTCCCGCTCATGGAGGAACTCAACATCCTGAGAAGCCTACAGGGTGCAGGCATCGAACCGCTTCAGGTGGTGCCGGTCAACAGCCCCCTCCTTCAGCCCGTGGATATCTTCCAGACCAAAGATTTTGGTCAGCACCTCATGGTCCGGGCCGCCAACATGAAATTGACGGTGGATAAAAAGACTCACACCGTGGTAAACATATCGGGTGGCGGTTGTCCGGATGTCCCCTATCTGGCCCAGGAAATGGTGGGCAAGTTGTTGGATGAAGCCCCCAGCCCAAGGGAAATCGGTCATACCCTGTGCGGCTACGCCCTTCAACTGGCCTACGAGGAGATGACGCGGAGATGTTAGCGGTGGTGGGTACGGTCCCAGAACCGGATTTCCCTTTAATCACAGGCAAGGTGGTTCTTGTCGATGGGGACGTATGCATAGAAGGAGAGCGTGCACCTATTAACCGCGGAACGCCCGCCTTGCTGGCGGCTGCGGTCAAGGTGTGCGAGGCTCTGGGGCAACCCGCGCCCATGGGATGTCTGGTGGGGGACACCGGCCTGGGTAAGGGTAGCCGCCACCTATACGAATATGTGACTCAAGAAGTAAGCAGATGGGATGTGAAGGCAATGGCCTTTCACTACCTTCAGCCGGATGTGGACTGGCACAACCGGGTCCTCTTTGCCGTACAGGACATGGCTGAGCCGCCTTTGTTGATCGCGGATGCCGGATTCATGTATGCGGCCAAAATGAGCGGCTTGTCATGCGACTACGCCCTGTTTACCCCGGATGTGGGGGAACTGGCCTTTCTGGCGGATGAAGAGGCCCCCCATCCTTTTTACACCCGGGGATTTATTCTCCACGAGGATATGAAGGTCCCCGGACTCATTGAGCGGGCCTATGCCCACCAAAACGCAGCCGCCTGCCTCCTGGTCAAGGGCCAGCCTGATTATGTGGCGGGTCGAGACGGTATTCATGCCGCCATCGATATGCCGGTGGCTGAGGCCATGGAAGCCATCGGCGGCACTGGGGACACCGTAACGGGTATTGTAGCGGCCCTGGTCGCATCCGGCATGGATGTGCGAGAGGCCGCCGTTCTGGCCGCCCGGGTCAACCGGCTGGCCGGATATGCGGCCCGGCCCACACCTGCCACCCAGGTGATGGACATTGTGGCACACATCCCTGCCGCCCTGAGCCAGATGCTGCCGGATGGCGTGCTGTTGGAAAGGTCTCATCATGGATGATTTAGAGAAGTCCATTCACCCTGAGATGACCGTGCTGGACGTGGTCTCCCGTTTCCGACAGACCGAAGGGGTGTTCAAGAAATATGACGTCCAGGCCGGCGAGTGCATTTGCTGTCAGTCCCTGTTTGACTCACTCAAAGAAGTGGCGGAAAAATACAACCTGGATCTGAATCGATTCTTATCCGATTTGAAGGCGGCCACGCAACCCTGAATGAGGGTTGGAACCAATGATGAACTACCTCGACCCTATGGGTACAGAGACCCTTCGTGATAAGCCCGAGCAGGCGATCCACCGAAACCTGGTAAGGCTGACACCTGGAACCCAAAAAATGGCCCCAACCCTTGCCATGTCCAATATGTTTCCCACGGCGGAGGAGGTGAAGGCATTTGCGCTTGCACACCACTTCGCCGGGATCGATTGGTCCTTTGACCTGGACCAGTTGCCCACCACTCCCATAGAGGTGTCCTGGTGGGCCAAAGAACAGGCCTTTTTGGCCCCCCTGGCGGTGCGGTACCATTGTCCCTTTTATCAGCTCGACCTGGGTCACGAAGATCCTGCCCAGGCGGAAAGAGCGGAATCTGTCTTTCGACACATTATTCGGCTGGTGGCCAAAGCCGGGGGTCGGTATCTTTCCATACACCTTGGCCTGGGTCTGGATTCCACCGAACCCCTGTCATGGGAGGTCACTCTCAATAATCTCAGGCGCCTGGTCCGGTTCGGGGCCCGACATCAGGTCACGGTCTGTCTGGAGAACCTGGCCTGGGGCTGGACCAGCAAGCCGAACCTGTTTGAGAAGCTGATCCGGATGAGCGGGGCCGGCGTCACCCTGGATATCGGTCATGCCCATGTGTGTGAAGCCGTAAAAAGCCAGCAGTACAGTGTGGAGGACTTTGTTGCCCCCCACCCAGACCGGGTGTTCAATGCCCATATCTATCATACGGAGATTCCGGGCCGGGGCCATGTGCCGCCCCAGACCCTGGATCAGATTCGAGACAGGCTGACCTTGATCCATGAAGCAGGATGCAGGTGGTGGGTACTGGAGCTCAAGGAAACGGAAGGGCTGCTCCAGACCCGGAAAGTGGTGGATGAATACCTCGCCGAAACAATGTCCACTTCAAACCAATCCGCCATCTACGGATAAAACGCTTCCGACCTCGATAGTCCTTCCCCGACAAAATCGCCATCAATTAGAATCCGTTGATCACACTTTATGCTGTGCTGGGAGACCGCTCCAACACTGCCAAGTCCTACACTTCCGGTCCTCAAAGGGTTCAGACCAGGCATCCCCGTGCATCCACCCTCTCCCTCTGAACAGCCCCTGTTTCCTGCCACCACCTCATCCAAGAGCCCCAGGGCCAGCATGCGAATGACCTTGCGGGTATCCAATCCCTCCATGCCCGGAGATCCCGTGATGGGGCATCCGTTGGTACAGGTGCCACAGGTAAAGCATGCGTTCAGATCGAATTTTGCCAGTTCCTCTCTTACCGGATCCGGTAATTTTTTCGGTGATATCATCTCTTGCATATACGAATCCTTTCATCACCCGAATAGATCGGGACTGTGTCCGTGGTTTTTCTGATTTCTGTTGCGCAGATATTCTCAAGACTCCTCCTGACATAATCCCCAAAAAATCTTCCTGAGCATGTTGTCATCGATCTTCTGCATGAGGATGTCGTCGTAGTCCATTTCCGATTCAGGCTCTGCTTCGGGGGGAGGGGGAGCGCCCTCTCTCACCTCTGTTGAAAAGGGCGCTTCCCTGACCGGCGTCAGCTCAGGCTCGAACCGCCGGTTGTTCTCAATCCAGCGATCGCAATCATCGTGGGTTCCCACGTAGGCAATCACAAGATCTGGACCTTGTTTCACGCACACCAGACGATAGCCGCTGCCGAGATCATATTTTCGGCACTTATCAATCCTCAACTCCCCGTGCTTGGTTAACCGGTCCGCTTCCTCCAGAAACATAAAGTCTTCCCTGAACAGTTCCGCAATGAGTTCTTGCGCCCGTTCCGCAGCCATATACGACTTTTTGTCCCCCCGCTTAAGGGTTTCCAGCCGTCTGTTGAACTTTGCCTCCCGATGGATAAATACCGCCATGGCTATCCCGCCATCCTTCCGGCCGCTATTCGTGCTATTCGGAAAATCAACAGTTCTGTTCCTTTTCCCGTTCACTCATTCTTCTGAGTCAATACCCGTTTATCGCAGATAATCCAGCAGTCTCTGGATTTCGTTTTTGTTGATCTTTCTTCCGTTCACCTTCCAGAATGTGTCTGCGCTGAACGGCACAAAACCGCAGGACT
>JAWLET010000119.1:0-7958 GCA_041685955.1 Desulfobacteraceae bacterium
CTTCTGGACTTTTCCCGCGAACAGGAACCTGAAAGGGAACTGGTCAACGTCAATGATATTGTGCAATCGGCCCTGGGCATCGTGGAAAACGAGTTTCACATTCGGCACGTGGGTGTCCAGAAGGATCTCGCTCAGGACATGGAAGAGGCCATGTTGGATAAGAATCAATTGGAACAGGTCTTCATCAATCTATTGCTCAATGCGCTGCAGGCGGTGGAGGACAACGGGCTCGTGACCATCACCACCTCTGCAGACAAGGCGAAGCGGGCCATCCGGGTGGAAGTGGCTGACAACGGATGCGGCATCAGCAAAGAGGATATGGAAAAGATTTTTGATCCCTTTTTTTCCACCAAGCCCAATGGCACGGGACTGGGTCTGGCGGTCAGCCGCGGCATTGTTCGAAACCATAAGGGAGATATTCAGGTGGAAAGCGAGCTTACACAGGGGACCCGATTTATTGTGGAAATTCCCAAGCTCATTGAAACCAGTGTTCCCAGGGAGCCTTCATGAAACCGCTTTGCATCCTGGTGGTCGACGATGAGCCATCCATCTACGAAGCGTGTCACCTGATTCTCACAGAGCAGGGACATACAGTGGAATGCTGCAAGACCGGCGAAAACGGATTGCAGGCCATTTCAAAAGGACGGCATGATCTCATTCTGTTGGATATAAAATTGCCGGATATGGACGGCATGGAAATCCTGAAAAGCGTCAGGGATCGGTCAGCTTCCGCAATCGTGATCGTCATGACCGGATATTCCACGCTCTCCAACGCACTGGAGGCCATGAAACGCGGGGCAACCGACTACCTGTGCAAACCATTCACCGACGATGATTTGATACAAGCAGTTGAAAATGCGGTTTCGGAAAAAAGGCGACCGGCTGGGCAAAAAGGATAGGCATCCGCTTTTTGCCGGACCTTGAACCTTAGAATATAAAAAAGAGGAGCATGTTCATGAACCATACGCAGCAAAGCGAACCGATACAGGGCACCGTCATGGTCATCGGCGGTGGAATCGCGGGCATACAGTCCGCATTGGATATGGCCAATTCCGGCTTCTATGTGTATATGGTGGAGAAGAGCCCGGGGATAGGGGGCGTTATGGCCCAGCTGGACAAGACCTTCCCCACCAATGACTGCTCCATGTGAATCCTGGCCCCGAAACTGGTCGAGGTCGGCCGGCACGTCAATATCGAATTGTTGACCCTGAGCGAGGTCACGGACATCTCCGGGGAGGAAGGCAATCTCCAGGTCAAGGTCCTCCAGCACCCCAGGTTTGTGGACATGGACAAATGCATTGCCTGCGGGACCTGTGCAGAGAAATGCCCCAAAAAGGTGGAGGATCAATACAATGCGGGATTAATGAAACGCAAGGCCATTTACGTACCCTATTCTCAAACGGTCCCCCTCAAGTATGCCATTGACAAGGACAACTGCATCTATTTCCAAAAGGGAAAATGCAGGGCGTGTGAAAAGTTCTGTCCTGCCGGGGCCATCAATTTTGAAGACACGGAGAAGGAACTCGACCTGAAGGTGGGGAGCGTAATTATGGCCCCTGGGTTTACATCCTTTGATCCCAGCAGCCAGGACACCTACGGGTACGCGGCCCTCCCCAATGTGGTCACCTCTTTGGAATTTGAACGGATCCTCTCCGCCACCGGGCCGTTCATGGGGCACCTGTCCAGGCCTTCGGACAAATCAGAGCCCAAAAAGATCGCCTGGTTTCAATGTGTAGGGTCCAGGGATATGAACCGGTGTGACAATGGATATTGTTCATCGGTGTGCTGCATGTATGCGGTGAAGCAAACCCTCATCGCCAAAGAGCACAGTGACGTGGATTTGGACTGTACGGTCTTTTTTATGGATATGCGGACCCATGGAAAGGATTTTGATCGGTACTATGAACACGCCCAAGAGGAGGGAATACGATTCATCCGGTCCAGGGTCCATTCTGCCGAACCCGGCCCAGGCACCGATGATGTCTTGGTTACCTATGTGGATGAGCGCGGCCACCAGGAAAGGGAAATCTTCCACATGGTGGTGCTCTCCACCGGTCTGGAGATCGATGAACATGTGGTGGCGCTCTCCCAACGCCTCGGGATTGAGCTCGATCCGTATCATTTTGTCCGGTCGGACACCTTTCATCCGGTGGCCACAAGCGTATCGGGCATCTATGCGTGCGGCGCCTTTACCGGTCCCAAGGATATCCCCCAGTCCGTAATGGAGGCCAGTGCAGCCGCCTGTGCGGCCACTCAACCTCTGGCCGTCTCCCGTAACACCCAGACCAAGACAGTGGAAATACCGCCGGAAAAGGATGTGACCCGGGAACCTCCCAAAATCGGGGTGTTCGTATGTAACTGCGGCATAAACATCGGCGGCGTGATCCGGGTACCCGAGGTGGCGGAATTTGCCGGGACCTTGCCCAATGTGGTGTATGTGGAGGAAAACCTGTTCACCTGCTCCCAGGACACCCAGGACAAAATGACGGCGGTCATCCAGGAGCAGGGACTCAACCGGGTGGTGGTGGCGGCCTGTACCCCCAGGACCCACGAGGAGCTCTTCCAGGAGACCCTGATCAATGCCGGTCTAAACAAATACCTCTTTGAAATGGCCAATATTCGAAACCATGATTCCTGGGTCCATGCCAACGACCCGGATGCGGCCACCCAAAAGGCCAAAGATCTGGTGCGCATGGCAGTGGCCAAGGCCGGTCTTTTAAGCCCATTACATCAAACGGATCTGCCGGTCCATCAGTCAGCACTTGTGGTGGGGGCCGGAGTTGCGGGAATGACGGCGGCCCTGTCCCTGGCCCAACAGGGGTACCCGGTACACCTGGTTGAAAAATCAGGGACATTCGGGGGGAATGCCTTACAGCTCCATCGGGCCTATCAGGGTGAAGATGTGTCCGCGTATGTGAAAAAATTAACAGATGAGGTATCTGCACATGACCGCATTACCGTTTATCCCGAGTCCACCATTCAGGGAGTGGACGGATTTATCGGTAATTTCACTACCGAGATACAAACCGCTGACACCACCAAGACCATCGCCCACGGCGTGGCCATTCTGGCCACCGGGGCCAGGGAGTACAAGCCGGATGAATACCTTTACGGGACCCATAAGGCTGTACTCACCCATTCGGAAATGGATCATCTGTTCATGAATGATGACCCCAGGCTGAAGGCGGCGCAAAATGTGGTCTTTATTCAATGTGTGGGATCCAGGGACGAGACCCATCCCTATTGCTCCAAGGTGTGTTGCACCCATTCGGTGGAAAGCGCACTGGAACTCAAACGCAGGAATCCGGACATAAATGTCTATGTGCTGTATCGGGATATGCGAACCTACGGGAAACGGGAGGATCTTTACAGGGAAGCCAGAAAAGCGGGGATCCTTTTTGTGCGATACGCGCTGCAGGAAAAACCAAAGATCAGTGACAGCGGCGATCAGGTACGAGTGGTATTCAGGGACCCCATCTTGGATCGGGAATTGGCGGTTGAGGCAGACTTCCTCTGCCTCGCCACGGCCATCGTCTCTTACCACGATCAGACCCTGGCCCAGTTCTTCAAGGTCCCCATGGATGCAGACGGATGGTTCCTGGAGGCCCATCAAAAATTGAGACCGGTGGATTTCGCCAACGACGGGGTGTTTCTGTGTGGCATGAACCACTATCCCAAGCCCTTGGATGAGAGTATTGCCCAGGCCCAGGCGGCCGCCTCCCGGGCCTTGACGGTCTTGGCCATGGATACCATCAACGTAGGGGGAGTGGTCTGCCACATTGATCCGGACCTGTGTGCCGGATGCCTGGCCTGCATGAATGTGTGTCCCTATGGCGCCATCTCAGAGGATAAGGAGAAGAACGTGGCTGAGGTCAATGAGGCATTGTGTAAAGGGTGCGGCGCCTGTGCGGCCACATGCCCCTGCGAAGCCGCAATCCTGATGGGATTCAACAACCAGGAGATTTATGCCCAGATCAAGGGGGCATTGGCTGCTTAATCACTCCCAATTTCCAAGGATAAGGGAAACCAAAATGTGTCTGGGCAGTTTTTCTGTGGATTTCAACGGACCTATGCCAAAAGCAAAAGAGGAGAAAATGGTGCAAAACGAGAACTTTGAACCGAGGATCATCGCCTTTATGTGTAACTGGTGTACCTATGGGGCAGCGGACCTGGCCGGCGTCAGCCGGTTGTCCTATCCCCCCAATATTCGGCCGGTACGCGTCATGTGTTCCGCCACCGTATCGCCCCATCACCTATTGCGTGCGCTTCAGGGGGGTGCAGACGGCGTTCTGGTGGGCGGGTGACACGTGGGCGACTGCCATTACCTGTACGGTAATTACATGACCATCAAACGGATCACCTTTCTGCAGGAACTTCTGGCTTTCTTAGGCCTGGAAGGCCGGGTCCACCTGGCATGGATTTCCTCGGCCGAGGCCCAGAAATTCGTTCAGGTGGTCACTGATTTCACAGAAAAGATACGCGCCTTGGGTCCCAACCCCCTGCCGGCCTTTTCCCACAACAAAAAGGCGGCGGCTTCCGAAATATTAAAAACGGTCATGGGCCATACACCGGAAAGCACTGCTGAAAAGCCCCCTCATCAAGCGGGCCATCTGCAGTAAGGAGACTCTCATGCAACAGAAAGTCAAACAATGGCTTGAAGACGGTACCATAGATGTTTTCTTGGGATATAAAAAAATGGACAATCATTCTTTGCCCCATTGCTTTACCCAAGCGCGGATAGAGGAGGTCGACGACCTGGTGATCAGCCTTGATCGCTATCCCTTAGAAAAAATTGCCGCCCATATGACCGCCTTGAAACCGGACCTCAACGTCGGCATGCTCGCCCGTGACTGCAATCAGCGAGCGTTAAATGTGTTATATATCTGGAATCAGCTCAATCCGGACCAAATTCACCCTATCAATGTAAACTGTTGCCCGTCACCCCTCAAAGAACAGGCAGACTGCTCTTATCTGAAGCCGGCGGCTGTGGGCGGCTATAAAAGGGAAGAGGGTGTGGACAACACCTTTCAGCCTGAAGCGTTTCATGAATATGGGCAGGAAGAACGTTTGGCCCGATGGATGTACGAATTCCAGAAATGCATTAAATGCTATGGATGCCGTAACATCTGTCCGGTCTGCTTCTGCAAGGAATGCAGTCTGGAGCACGGGGATCTCATCGGAAACGGGGCATTGCCGCCGGAAGTCCCGGTATTTCATCTCATCCGGGCCGTGCACATGGCAGGCCGGTGCATCGACTGCGGGCTGTGTGAAGACGCCTGTCCCATGGATATCCCCCTCAGGCTGCTGTACAGAAAAGTCAACGAAATCGTCACCCAGGTGTTTGATTATAAAACCGGGACCAGTGCGACTCAGTCCCCCTTCAATATTCTGGGAGATACGGTAACGCTCGAACCCAAACCCATACAACTCTCCGGTACGGATAATGGATAAGGAGTAAGAAATGGAGTGTAAGTTAGTCCCCTCGATCTGCTCATACTGTGGAACCGGTTGTGGCGTCCTTTTTGAAGTGATCGACGATAACATCGTCAATACCTTACCCATGAAAACCCATCCAGTAAATGAGGGAAAACTCTGTATTAAGGGATGGAACCTTCATGAACATGTAAACAGCTTTATGCGGCTCAAACAACCTCTGATCAAGACGTTCGGCCGCTTTATCAAGGCTGACTGGGACGAAGCGATCGGGCTTGCAGCCGATCGTTTTCGCAATATCATCGATCAATACGGTCCGGACAGCGTCGGCGTGCTGGTATCTGCCAAGATTACCAATGAAGAAAATTACCTGGCTCAAAAATTCGCCCGGGCAGTGATCGGCACCAATAATGTGGATCACTGTGCGCGGCTTTGACACTCTTCAACGGTGGCCGGTCTGGCCGCCGCCTTCGGCAGTGGTGCCATGACCAACTCCATTGCAGAGATCGAGGACGCAGGATGCATCCTAATCATCGGTTCCAATACCACCGCGTGTCACCCGCTCATCGCCCGGCGGGTCCTGCGGGCCAAGGAAAAAGGGGCCAAATTGATCGTGGCCGATCCCCGCAACATCCAGCTGTCCCGTTTTGCCGATGTATCGGTAACCCATCGACTGGGAAGCGACGTGGCCCTGCTCAACGGTATGATGCATCTCATTTTAAAAAATGACTGGCATGCGAAACAGTACATTGCCGAGCGCACCGAGGGATTCGAGGCCCTGGAGAAAACCCTCAAGGCCTACACCCCGGAAACGGTTCAGGCCATTACCGGAGTGGATGTCAGCGATCTGGAAAAAATTACCGAACTCTATGCCACTCATCCACCGGCGAGCCTTCTGTATGCCATGGGCATCACCCAACACACCACCGGTGTGGACAATGTGAAATCCTGTTGTAACCTGGCTATGCTCTGCGGCAATGTGGGGGTGTACGGCGGGGGGGTAAACCCGCTTCGCGGGCAGAACAATGTCCAGGGGGCCTGTGATATGGGGGGCCTGCCCAATGTGTTGACCGGCTACCAGCCGGTTACGGACGCCGGGGTTCGGGAAAAATTCGCCCAGGCCTGGGGACGGGATATTCCGGAAAAACCCGGCTTGACCATCACGGATATGGTGCCGGCCATGCTGGAGGGAAAACTGAAAGGGCTGTACGTGATCGGAGAGAACCCTAAATTGAGCGACCCGGACTGGAACCACCTGAACCATGCCCTTAAACAGCTGGATTTTCTGGTGGTGCAGGAGCTTTTCTTATCCGAAACCGCGCAGGTGGCGGATGTGGTCTTTTCCGCGGCCTCCGTAGCTGAAAAGGAGGGGACCGTTACCAATACGGAACGGCGATGCATGCGGCTCCACAAAGCCGTCGACCCCATTCATAACACCCTGCCTGACTGGGAAATCATCTCCCGCTTATCCACTGCCATGGGCTATGATATGTCCTACGAGAACCCTGAAGCAATTTTCAATGAAATCGCATCATTGACCCCCAACAGTTATGCCGGGATGACCTACGAGCGGATGGGTCTGGACGGTTTGCAGTGGCCCTGCCCGGATCCGCATCACCCCGGCACCCCCTATCTGCATAAGGACAAGTTCGCACGGGGAAAAGGACAGTTCCATGCCCTGGAGTATCAGGACCCTGCAGAAATGCCGGATGAGGAATACCCCTACTTTCTGACCACCGGCCGCATGTTCGCCCACTTTCATACCGGCACCATGACCCGGGTTTCCCGACACCTTGATGTGGAACAAAAGACCGGGTATGCGGAGATCAATCCAACAGACGCCGGAAGACTGACGGTCAAAGAGGGAGATATACTGGTCCTCTCCTCCCGAAGGGGCCGGATGGAGGCCCCCGCACATGTTACGGAATCAGTGGAACCGGGCACCATCTTTCTGCCTATTCACTTCGGCGAAAACCCCACCAACGTGCTGACCGATGCGGAGGCCTTTGACCCCCTGGCCAAGATCCCGGAATTCAAGGTAAGCGCTGTGAAGATCGAAAAACTAACGGTGGAGTGAGCATCTTCAGTTATCGATGGTGACATCCACGATGTTCTGCCGGGCAATGACCTGGTCCACATCGTGGTGCCGGACGAACACGTGCATTAATCCCAGCACCTCATAGCGACCGTTTTTTAGATCTGAGGTATCCCACTTCACAGGGAAATCTTCGTCCCGGTCCTCGGATTCCCCGACCTTGATCCAGGTTCCGGTTCCTTTCTTTCGATAGTACCACGGATTGGTAACCTTCATCACGGCCCCGGATAAGCCCAGGTTCTCCAATTCCCTATAGAGCAACGCTTCATCAAAGCTCTCCCGTAACCTGACCACCCCTGAAAAGCTGCTGAGACTCTTCGAGGGAACGATGAAATGTGGACCCCAGTCAAATGACATAATACCCTCCTTTCATGCATCACAGGTTTACCCCTTTCCCACTCCCCACAAGAACGTCCCGTTGATCCCTGGA
>JAWLET010000120.1:0-7932 GCA_041685955.1 Desulfobacteraceae bacterium
GGTAATGACCACAATGGCCAGGATACTGAGGCCACAGTGAACCCCCACCGTGGCCTCTGGAACGGTTGACATGCCCACTGCATCAGCGCCCATGCATCTTAAAAAGCGGGTTTCCGCCGGCGTTTCCAGAGAGGGTCCCATGACCGCGGCGTAGACCCCCTCTCTGAGGGAGATGTCTAATTGACGGGCCTTTTCCCTGGCCAGAAGAACAAGATTATCAGGATAAACCTGCGTCATGTCCGGAAACCGAGGACCGAAGTGTTCCAGGTTCGGGCCCCTTAAGGGATTGTGCCCCTGCAGGTTCATATGGTCCGTGACCACCATCAGGTCCCCCTTTTCGAACCGGGGATTGAGTCCGCCTGCAGCGCTTGAGATGAACAGGTACCTTACGCCGAGCATGGTCATGACCCGTACGGGAAATGTGATCTCAGTCTCAGAATAGCCCTCGTAAAGATGAAAGCGGCCTTGCATGGCCAGGACCGATCTGCCCCTTATACGGCCTGCAGCAAGTTTTCCATGATGTCCTTCAATGGTGGACTGCAGAAAATTGGGGATCTGGGCATAAGGTATATGGACCCCCCCCTCGATGTGCTCTGTGAGATGTCCCAGGCCGGTCCCAGTGATTATACCGATCTCAGGAGTATCTGGTATTTTTGAGGCAATGAAATCCGATGTCTGTCGTATTTTATCAAGCATGGAAATCCCTCCACGATTTTTCTCTATTTTCTTAGGGGAGAGAAGTCTTAAAGTCAAGCGTTGAGGTGAGTCCAGTAGTGGCAACCCTCTCCCGGCGAGAATGGGTATGGTTTTAAAGGCACAATTTCCGTGGGGATACCACACATTTCATGTATGGCCCACAGGACCCGCATTCGCATAAAAGTACGTAAAATCCATAGGTTTATGAAGTATCTGCTGTCTCTGGCATAAAAAATGCTGATGCGATTCCCCACCAAGGTTTTGTCATCCAACCAGGACAGCAAAACGCCCTTGTACGGAAAGTTCAATTGAAAGAGGAACGACGAAACGCACTTGACAATATTGGAATTATAACTAAATTTAATGTTGAAATTATAACCAAATTTTTCAAAATCATTCTGAGGTTAATAATGGACGACGATTCATTCATATGGTCATTCCCGGCCAAGCTCTTCTATACCTTAGGCATGGGGATTCTGCTTGTTCCTGTGATCGCCTTTATGTTCTTGGGCCACGAACCTTCCACGGAGCGGTCGGGAAATCAAGAAAAAGAAAAAACTGAGGCAGCGGTTCTATCCAGTCATATTCTCGATCCGAACAAAGGGGAAGGGGTAATCAAGATCGTCACCTCCCGATTGAGATTCCAGGAATTTGATCCCATCATTACCAGAGTCGCTCATTATCACCAGGTAGATCCAGCCCTTGTGAAGGCCATTGTTATGGCTGAGTCCGGATTTGACCCCCGAGCCGTATCCACCCAGGGTGCGGAAGGACTTATGCAATTGATGCCCAGAACTGCCCGGTCATTGGGGGTGAAAGACTCCTTTGATCCGGAACATAACATTGAAGGCGGTGTGCGGTATCTCAAATCGCTGCTTAAAAAATTTGATAATAATGTTCAGTATGCTGTGGCCGCCTACAACGCCGGCAGCAGCAAGGTAAAGAAACATGATGGAGTCCCCCCCATCCGATCCACACACATCTACATCGAGAGAGTCTTTGAGTACTATCACTATTACAAAGGTAAAATCGGGAACAGGACGAGTGGGGCTTAAGAAGGACCGGTTTTTGCCCCCATAATGGTCCCTCTGTTAATTCCGCCCGTCGCTTTCCTTGTTCCTGAACTTTTCACCTTGACGTCGATTCTATTTGTACCCTATAAGAAATCCTTAAAATTGAGTAACAAGGGAGATCGGTCAGCTATGATGTCTGAAACCGGGACAGGACAGAGACGACTCATCGATGAGATCATCAACAAGGATCTCTGCGTTCGCTGTGGGGCCTGTGTGGGCTTCTGCCCTTACTTCAGCTACTTCGACGGCCAGGTGGTGGTTATGGATAGATGTCGGGCAGATGCGGACAGGTGTTTCCGGGTTTGTCCCGTAGCCCGAAACCGGAAAACCCTCTCAGGGGGTGTATCCCAAGCGCCTGAAAGACAAGAAATCGGTCCGGTGGAGGAGATTCTGATGGCCCGCGCCGTTGATGCGGATATCCGGAATAAATCCCAATACGGGGGAGTGGTTACCGCGCTGGTGACCTGGGCTCTTGAAAAGGGGTTCATCGAATCCGCAATTCTGACCGACAGAGGGGATCCTTTTTCCCCTCAGGGGAAGGAAGTTCGGGACAAGAGAGGCGTGCGCCGGTGTGCGGGGTCCAGATACACGGCGTCCGGGGGGCTGGCCGCATTGAACCGGGCGGTCAAGCAAGATCGGAAAAAAATAGGGGTGGTGGGATTGCCCTGTCAGATGGAAGCCCTGACCCAAATGGGTCAATCAAGGGAAGACCCCCATGATCTGGATGAGCGGATCGCCATGAAACTGGGTCTGTTCTGCACATGGGCACTTGATCATCGAAAGCTCGCTGAATTCTTGGAAAAGGAAGGGGTGAAGGGGCCTTTTTTTAAATTTGATATCCCGCCGCCCCCAGCGGAGAAATTTCAAGTGCAGAGTCAGGACGGGTGGAAGGATTTTCCATTATCCGTAATCAGACCTTATATTCAAAAGGGGTGCCTGTTGTGTGAGGATATGACCGCTGACAAGAGCGATATCTCCGTGGGTGCAGTGGAAGGACAGGCCCACTGGAACACGGTCATTGTGAGAACTGAAAAGGGGGCCTCACTGATGCGCAAGGCAACCGAAGAAGGATGGCTTGAAACGGACCCATTGCCTCAGGAGAACCTTGAACACCTCAAGGATGCGGCGCGCAACAAAAGCGAAAGAGGAAAAAGGGCCAAAAATGATCAGTGACATAAGCGGGGGAAAAGAAGTATTGCTTCAGGGAAACGAGGCCATCGCCAGAGGGGCCCTGGAGGCAGGAGTGGCCTTTTGTGCAGGATATCCGGGGAATCCCTCTTCAGAAATCATTGAAAATCTGGCCAGGGCCTCAAAACGCCTCCCCATCTATGTGGAATGGTCTGTCAATGAAAAAGTGGCCCTGGAGGCGGCAACGGCAGCCTCCTTTGCCGGATGTCGCGCCATGGCGTGCATGAAACAAAACGGTGTGAACGTGACCTCGGATTTCCTGACCAATCTGGCGCTCTCAGGGACAAAAGGGGGATTGGTCCTGGTAAGTTGTGACGACCCGGGCGGTATATCCAGCACCAATGAGGAGGATGCGCGGTGGTTTGCGCGGCTGGCCTGTATTCCCCTACTGGAACCCGCCACTCCCCGGGAAGCCCTTGAAATGACCCGGTGGGCCTTTGTGCTTTCAGAGGCCATAGGAAATATTGTCCTGTTACGGAGTGTATCCCGCCTGTCGCATACTCGATCAAATGTCCTGATCGGCAATCTCCCCGAGTTTGACATCACCGCCCGGTTTGACCCGGATATTCCGTTTCATACCTTCCCGGTGGTGGACAAGGATAGGGCACGTCATGAAAAATTGCACCGGGCGGCCCAAAGCTATGAAACATCGGCCTTCAATTCATATGATGGCCCCAAGGACCCGGACCTGCTGATTATCTCTTCGGGGTGTGCCCGGAACTATGCCACAGAGAGTGTGGAAATTTTGGGCCTTGAAAAACAGGTGGGTATCCTCAAGCTGGGAACCTCGTGGCCGCTTCCTCAACAGCTTTTAAAAAAGCACCTGTTGCGGTGCGAGCAAATCCTGTTTGTAGAGGAGATCGACGCCTTTTTGGAAGACCATGTGAAGGCCTTTTGTTCGGATCTGGGAAAGGAGCTCGGGACCAAGGTGTTTATGGGAAGATCCTCAGGGCATATTCCCTTGTGCGGGGAACTCTCCCCGTCAGTCCTTCTAAACGTTCTGGGCAGGTACTTTGACAAGACATGGAAGCAGGAACGATTTCAGGAACATGTCAGCTCCCTTATCCCAGAGGATGTACCGCCAAGGGCATTCGGTTTCTGTCCGGGATGCCCGCACAGAGGGTCCTATTATGCCATCAAGACCGCGTTGGCCTGGGACAACAGGGACGGGTTTGTCTCCGGTGACATTGGATGCTACAGCCTGGGACTCTTTCCTACCGGATTCAACCAGGTGAAATCGGTACATGCCATGGGATCGGGGCTGGGTCTGGCCTCGGGATATGGCAAGCTGGATCGCTTCGGCTTTGATCAGCCTGTGGTGACCGTGTGCGGGGATTCCACTTTCTTTCATGCAGGGCTTCCAGGCCTGATCAATGCCAAGTTCAACCGTTCTGATATTCTTCTGCTGATCCTGGACAACAGTGCCACCGCCATGACCGGGTTTCAGCCGCATCCCGGGATTGACGTCACGGCCATGGGCGAACCCACCGAGCCTGTGGATCCGGAAAGCCTGTGCAGGTCATTGGGGATATCGGTGCAGGTGGCAGACCCCTACGCTATCCATGAATCAGCCCGGATCATTTATGGATTATTGAAGCAAAAGGGACCCCGGGTTCTGGTGATGCGGCGAAAGTGTGCGCTGGTGCAGGGAAGGGAAGGGGGCTTTCCGTTCCATATGCAGGTTAACCCGGAGGCCTGCGTGGGCGAGGAATGCGGTTGCAGTCGGTACTGTACGCGGATATTCCGTTGTCCCGGCTTAATATGGAATTCAGCGCGTAAGCAGGCGGAGATTGATTCGGTGATCTGTGTGGGCTGCGGTATCTGTGCGGACATCTGTCCCCAGGGGGCCATTGAGCGAATACCAGTGGAAGAGGGATGAAATGGTTATGGCACTGAATGTCATCATCACCGGTGTGGGGGGCCAGGGGAATGTACTGGCTTCTCAAATCATCGGACGTGCAGCAGTCAACCGGGGGTACAATATTACTATAGGAGAGACTTTTGGGCTCTCCCAGCGGGGCGGACCGGTGATGAGCCATATTCGTCTTTCTGAAAACAAGGTCTGCGGTCCGCTCATACCGCCCAACATGGCCCACCTGGTGATCGGTCTGGAACCGCTGGAAAGTCTGAGGATTTTGAAAGAATTCGGGAACCCTGAAACCCTTTTCATTACCAATTCAAGGCCTATTTACCCCCTGAATGTAATCGCGGGCGACGTGGAATATCCCGATCCTGAATGGATCCGGAATGTCCTTTACCGTTCAGCAGGACGGCTTTATTGGTTTGACGCCACCGAGACGGCCGTGGAACTGGGCGGCCCCATTATGCTGAATATGATTTTACTGGGAGCACTTTGCGCCCTGTCTTCCTTTCCCCTGGATGCCGGGGATATTGAGAGGGTTTTAAACGCATTTTTACCTGATGCCAAGCTGCCGGCCAATATCAAGGCCCTGGCAGTGGGAGCGGAACTGATACAACGCTATGAAAATTGACCTGCACATCCATTCCAGGGATTGCTCCGACGGAAAAATGACCCTGCCCGAGATATTCGAGACCGCCCATGCTCGGGGCATCACCCATGTTTCCATAACGGATCATGACAATATTGCCTGCCAGGCATCTGCTGCACAATTGGCAGCCCGCTACGGGATGACCTTCCTTACCGGAGTGGAATTAAACATCTCTTTTTCCCATGCCGGTTACAGGAGCGGGAAGGCCGTCTCACTGGATGTCCTGGGATACGGATATAACCCCGATGATCAGGCTCTTACAGAAAAATTGACAGCGATTAGAGCACATCGGCGGCTGCGCGCAGGGAAAATCCTGGAAAATATCAATCGAGAATTTGCCCGAAGGGGCATGGCCCTGTTTACCGAAAAAGACCTGGAAGCCATAGAGGCGTCAGTGGATGGAGCCTTCGGCCGACCCCACATCGCCAACTACATGATAAAAAAGGGGATCGTAAAAAACAAACAAGAGGCCTTTGACACATTTCTAATCAAGTGCAATGTCCCCAAGATGCCCGTGTCCCTAAACGAGGCCTCGGGATTGATCCGGGGCGCAGGCGGCAAGCTCATGCTGGCCCATCCCAATGACCCCAATGGGACCTCCCTGGTCTCTCTGACCTCTTCCCTTGATGAACAGTTGGACATCATAGGGACATCCATGCTCCCTTTCATTGACGGGATAGAATGCTGGCATTCCAGACATACCCCGCAGACCAGTAGCGCCTATGTGAAATTCGCCCAGTCCCGGGGCCTTATGGTTTCTGGAGGATCCGATTGTCATCAGGATCCGGTGATCATGGGCAATGTGGCGGTACCCTCATATGTGATGGAACAGTTTGATGTGTAGGAGGGATAAATGAACAGCCCCATGAGTGCGATCATGAGAGATTTGAAGGACCCGAACGCGCTTCCGGACGAGACCAGGGAGGTGAATGTGGTTCAAACCCACATTTCGGTGGTATTTGTGGCGGACCATTATGTTTATAAAATAAAAAAGCCGGTTGATTTCGGTTTTCTCGATTTTTCCAGTCTTCAGAAACGGGCCTATTACTGCGAGCGGGAACTGGAGCTTAACAGAAGGCTTTCCCACGGTGTCTACCTGGAGGTATTGCCTGTGAGGATCGAAGGGAACAGATACACCCTGAAGGCGGGCTCCCATGATGTGGCAGAATATGCCCTCAGGATGAAAAGGATCCCTGAAGAGAGGTTGATGAAAGGGGTCTTCGCCCGGGGAGAAATCACCCGGGATGATCTGGAAAGGGTCGCCCGGGTCCTGGCATCTTTCCATTTAAATGCCACGAGGTCTGATGAGATTGATCAGTTCGGCCGACCTGAACGGTTTAAGTTCAACACGGATGAGAATTTTGACCAGGTTGCGCCATATGTGGGCATAACCATTTCACAGGAGCAGTATGACAGGGTCAAGACCTGGACAGAGTGTTTTTACAGTACTCAAGATGGCCGCTTTTTGGACCGAATCGCCCAGGGGAAAATCCGGGATTGCCATGGTGACCTTCACATGGAACATATTTGCCTGACAGAAGATCTTCCCATTATTGACTGCATTGAATTTAACGACCGTTTTCGCTATGGGGATACTGTGTCGGACATTGCGTTTCTGCTCATGGATCTGGAATACCGCGGTGGGAAGGATATGGCCGCAAACCTCTGGAAGGCATACAAGGCAGTGTCCCGGGAAAATGATGTGGAGCATCTCCTTACTTTTTACAAGGTCTACCGGGCCTTTGTCAGGGGAAAGGTGAACAGTTTTCAACTGGATGACCCTGCCATCGGGAAAGCACAGAAGGGGAGCCTGATGGAAACCGCCCGTCGGTATTTTGCCCTGGCCTGTTCGTATATTGATAAACATTGAATGTGTGCGATTTTGGGAGATTAAACAATGATGAGAGAACCGTTTATTGACTTTATGAAAGAAAGACTGGAGCCCAGGACTGTGCTGATCGCCTGTGGTCTTCCTGCGTCTTACAAGACTGAGACCACTGAAGTCATTGCCCAAATAAAGGGCTACGAGATACTGAGATCCGATTTGATCCGCTTGGAGGTACTGAAAAATGAAGATATTTTCAGTGAAAAAGTGGCCTCGAACATGAAAAAACGGACCCTGGTGTACGATGAGATGTTCAGAATGGCGGATGAACTGGCCGCCCAAGAGAAAGGTATTATCCTGGATGCCACCTTTGTCACCCAGGCCCTGAGGACACGCGCCGCGGAGGTGGCCGCCAGTTACAACATGACGTTGGTCATTCAGCAGACCCAGTGCCCCAAATCAGTTTCCCTGGCAAGAATTGCCAAACGGACCAAGGAGAATTACGAATCCAATGCGCTGACGGAACAGGCCTATACCAATAATGTCAACAAATTTGAACCGGTGGATCTC
The DNA here is from genome assembly GCA_041685955.1 of Desulfobacteraceae bacterium. GTDB lineage: Bacteria > Desulfobacterota > DSM-4660 > Desulfatiglandales > Desulfatiglandaceae > JAIPDZ01. The sequence goes on from JAWLET010000120.1 coordinate 7,863, forward strand.
AAAGACCTTAAAACCCGGTACCCTGATCTGCGCATGCGTCATCTAATGGTGGACACGTCCTCGGATCTGA
>JAWLET010000121.1:0-7888 GCA_041685955.1 Desulfobacteraceae bacterium
GGCATTGGTCTCTTCGGACTTGAAGTGATCCAGCACAAATAGTGCCGGGTTCAGAAAAAAGGCGAGCCGGTCATTGGCCTTAATATTTATGGGTACCGAAACGCCCTGGGGCCGGATGTCCGAATCCCACATGAGATCCTTGGGTTTGTACAGCGGATTTTTAAACTGCCCGCCGATGACCTTCACCTCTTTCACCGGCCGCCACTGGGCATAGGCGTAATCGATCCGGGCATCCGGGGTCTCGAAATCGTTTTGAAAGGTCTGGTTGGTGGACCTGGGGTCCCCGCTTCCGGAGGCCAGGCCGAATCCCACCTGCCACTTCTTGTCCTCGGTCACATCCGCCACCGCACCGAACCGCCATCTGTAGCGGCCCCGGTTCCGGGTGAACTTTTCGCCGTCGCTTTTCTTCCTATCCTCATATTGGTACCTCAGACGGAAATCCCCTTTGAATTTGATCCTGTCCACCCAGCCGGGGACCTTGGCCCAGTCTTTGGCCTCGGTCTGGACCGTCTTTTTGGCCGCCTCCCGGGCCGCTTCTGTGGTCAGTTCCCTGACCGTCTGCTCCTGCCGGACCCTCTCATCCTTCATTTCGCTTAAGAGTTCATCGGCCTCGCTGGGGGATAATACCCCTTTTTCCATCAGTTTATTGATGAGAACATCCACTTGGCCGGCATAACAAGGCATCTGAGCTGTCTGGGTCACCATTGCCGCGGCTATCAGAACAACGAACGCAATTCTTTTTATCATCTGTTTTTCCAACTCCTTTCACTGGATTTTTGTCTTTCAAAATAGATAATTTACCACTCTCTCCTCCTCAAAACGCCCCTGTTTCACCTCCCCTCCGAAAAGAATATATGGCTTTTGGATGGGCAACATACTCTGATCACATGGTTAGGGGGTTGTGAGGGATGGGTTAAATCCTGGTTAGCGTCAGATTGTCGGGTTTCAGGAGTCCGCAGCTCAAAGCGCGGCGCTCTGCGATTTCGGATTTTTTGTCCGAAAAACCGGGTTTTCGGTCAGCCGCTAATTACGGATTTGGCTGCATCCGAAGACCTGCATCAGGGGCTGAAAAGCAGGCATCGGTTGTGCGGCCGGACCTGATAGGGAGCTTGCCCAGGACCTCTCAGGCACAGCCCTTTTACAGGGGAAAGTGACAGGCCGCCTGCGAGTGATCCATGGGACGGAGCAGGGGAACCCGGTCATGGCAGATCGCCTTCCTTTGCCGGCATCTGAAGACAAAAGGACACCCCATGATATCCTCCGCATTGCTTTCCTCGGGGACCTCAACCGGGCGCTCCCCTTTGACGCTTTCTATGAGGCGGCGCGTATAGGGGTGCCGGGGCTGATTCAAAAGGCTTGACGCCGGTCCGACTTCCACCACTCGGCCCCGGAGCATCACCCCCATTCGATCACTGATCTTTCGGGCGATGCCGATGTCGTGGGTCACAAAGAGGAGGGTCAGGCCGATTTCAATCTGGAGATGCAAAAGGAGTTTGAGCACCTTGGCCTGGACACTGGGGTCCAGGGAACTGGTGGGCTCGTCTGCAATGAGGAGGCTGGGTTCAAGCACCAGGGCGCGCGCCATACAGATGCGTTGAAGCGCGCCCATGTTGAGCTCATGGGGATAGCGTTCCAGGAAGGTGTCGTCTGTGGAGAGGTGAACCTTGTGGAGACAGGCCTTCACCCGGGCCAGGCGGTCATCCCTTCCGTTCCCCGCACCATGGATTCTGAGGGGTTCGGCCACGGCATCCAGTACGGAAAACCGATGGCTGATGGATTCGGCGGGATTCTGGTAGATGACCCCCACCTGCCGGGCCAGTGAGGGGTAATCCTTGTTGATCCACTGGTCCATGTCCCGGCCTTCAAAATAACGCCTCCCCTGATCCGGCTTCAGTACCCCGGCCGCAATCATGGCCAGGGTGGTTTTGCCCGATCCGGTTTCACCCACCAGCGACAGGACTTCCCCTGCTTTGAGCTTCAGGTCGGTGGGGCCCAGGGCGAGGGTCGAGCCATAGGATTTGGCCGCCCCCGCAAGTTCGATCCGGTCCGCAATGCCCTGTCGAAGGCAGCGAACATGGTGGTCCCCCACACGCAGGAGCGGCACATGGCCCGTGTGACACGCCGCAATGGCCTGTGTGCACCGGTGACCGAAAAGACACCCCACGGGCGGGGCATGCCCATCCTGGTGGACCGATTCGGGAACCTGGATATGCGAATGAAGATATTTCCGGTCATCCTGGTGTCCGTGCTGATGAATGGTCCGGTAAAAGGCATCCCCCCGGATCCCGCCCAGGTCCCTGCCCGTATCCATGGCGGGGTATGACCGTTTCAAGGCCAGGGTGTAGGGGTGAAGCGGGTTTGAAAACAGCGCTTTTGACGGGAGGATCTCCATGATCTGACCGAGATAGAGCACGGCAACGGGGTCAGCATTTTGTACGGCAAATTCCAGGTCATGGGTAATCAGCAAAACCCCTTTTCCACGCGCCAGTCTTTTCTGGATCACCTCAGAAACCATCCCTTTGGTGAGCGCATCCAGCGCTGAAGTGGGTTCATCCAGGATAAGGAGATCGGGATCCAGAATGGTGGCCATGGCGATCTGGGCCCGCTGGAGCTGACCCCCGCTGAGCTGGTGCGGGTACCGGGCATGGCATCCCCTGGGCAGGCCCAGGGTCTCAAGGGCCTCGGCCGAACGGTCCCTTGCTTCACCCCGGTTGAGGTCCCTGTGCTGGATGAGGGGTTCGGCCACCTGATCGATGATTCGATGGGCCGGATTGAGGTTGGCCGAGCCGTTCTGGAATACCATGGCAATCTGTTGCCAGCGGATCCGGTTGAGCGCGGATTCATGGGTCCGGTCCACAGTCTCCCCATGCAAGCGGATGCGCCCCCCCTGCCGGGCGGTCCCGGGCAACAGCCCCATACAGGCCTTTCCCAGGGTGGTTTTTCCGGAACCGGATTCCCCCACCAGTGCCAGGCATGTGCGGACCGGAATCTTGAGGGTGACCTCCTCCAGGGCCTGAATCCCGTGGGCGTGGTCTCCGTACACCACGTTCAGCTTTTGGATATCCAGGATCAAACGGTTCCCTCCAGCACAGGCTCCCTGAGACGGGGATCCAGCATCTTTTCCAGACTGATGGCCACAAAGGCAATGGACATGATGAGTAAAGAGAGACAAATGATGGGGGGCATCAGCCAGTGCCACCAGATCTCCATATAGTAATATTTGAGGGCATAGGAGATCATGAGCCCCAGTGATTTCCTGGCAGGGTCGAAAAGCCCTAAGAATGCCAGGGACGCCTCCATGAAAATGGCCATGCGGGTCTTGGCTGCAAAACCGATCAGATACAGCGGGAACATCTCGGGCAAAAGGTGGCGGCCCATGATATAGAAATTTCCCCCACCCATCTGGACCGCGGCCTTAACGGAAAGACTATGCTTCAGGGTGAGGGTCTGGGCCCGGATGGCCTTGGAAATGGTGGGCCACATGAGCGCGGCCAGAAGAAGGGCCAGGCTCAACGGCGCGGGCCGGAAGAGTGCAGCGGTGAGAATCAGGATCATGATGGCGGGAATGGCGAGAAGGATGTCTGCGATTCGCATGAGGACGGCATCCACCATCCCCCCGATCCATCCGGAAATCACGCCGATGCACACCCCCAGCCCCAATGCCGCCACGCCGCTCAGCAGTCCGAAGCTGAAGGTATTCCGGATGGCGTAAAGAAGCTCTGAAAAGATATCTTGGCCCCCGTCATTGATCCCGAGGAGATGCTCGGCCGACGGCGGGGCCAGGGGGGAAAATGAGATGTCCCAGGGGTCGAAAGGCGCCCATGCGGGCCCCAGAACAGACACCGTGAGAAACAGCAGGGCAAGGCCCGACCCGATGAGGAAAAAGGGATCCCGCCTGAGGCGCCGGCTCAATTCAGCGTGCATGTCGAATCCTCGGGTCAATGAAGCGGTATGCGATCTCCAACCCTGAGACAATGGCCAGGATCATGAGCGAAGAGAAAAGGACCACGGCCTGGATCACCGGGAGATCCCGGGCCCGGATGGCGTCGAAGAGAAGGGTCCCCAGGCCGGGATAGGCAGTGATCCGCTCCACCACCAGGGCCCCGGTAATCATGAAGGCCAGCCGGAGTCCGAACCGGGTCACCACCACATGGAGTGCGTTTCTCGCCGCGTGCACATACCGGATGCGTCTCGGGGGCAGTCCCTTGGCCCGGGCCGTGGTGATGTAACCGGCCTTCATGACCATGATCATGCTGTTCCGGGTGACCAGGAAATTCCCCGGCAGATAGGCCAGGATAAGAGTGGTCAGGGGGAGGGCCAGATGCCGGCCCAGATCAATACACCGTTCGAAAAAACCTGAAGTGACATAGGCGGTCTCGGCCCCGGATGCGGGAAACCATTGCCATTGATATGAAAATAGCACCAAAAGAATAACCCCTGTGCAGATCTCCGGGATGCCCTCCAAAAGCGTCATCCCGCCCACCACCCCCTTTTCGAGACGGCTCCCCCTGCGCCAGGCCACCTCGACGCCCAGCACAAACCCCAGTATCATGGCGAGCAGATTGGCGGATCCCAGCAAGAGCAGTGTCCAGGGAAGCGCTTCAAAAAAAAGGGCGGACACCGGTTTTAAAAAGGCATAAGAGTACCCCCACTCCAGGGTCGCCAAGCGTTTCAGATACCCGCCGAATCCCGTGTCCCCCTCATAATGGCGCCTGAGCTCGCTTTCCTGTTCCTCGGTGAGCGGCACCTGGGAACCGCCGTACATGGCGGTGACAAAATCACCCGGAAGCAGGGTGGGCAGTACATAGCTGAGATAGGTCATGGTCAAGGCGGCGAGACAAAAGGCGATAACCGGTCCCAGCCGCCGGGTATCGGTCATTTTCACTATCCTGTCCATGTCACCGGATCAGCGACATTTTGTTTTGCGGCAGAGGAATGCCCAGGGCGAGCCCGCCTTGGGTATAGTACCAGTCGATCCCCCTGGCGGGATTGTATGCCGATGTCGATGCCGGATAATACAGCGAGATGGCGGGGAGATCGTCTGCATATACCTCCTGGATCTGAAAAACCAGTCGCTTTCGCACCTCCGGGTCCATTTCCGCCACCTGGGCGGAAAGCAGATCCAGCAGGGTCTGATTTTTGCCGTAACGCGCGGAATTGACCGATCCCTTGAATTCAGGGCTGATCATCAGATTCAGAATCTCCGGATCCCCGAGAAGGCCCCCGTGGCCTGAGATGGCCAGATCAAACTTCCAGTTCCTGACCCGGTTGTCGGCCGAGGTCTGTTCCAGATTGACCAGCTCCACCCGGATACCGGCCGATTCGAGCTGTTTCCGGATCACTTCACCGTCCCGGTCCGCCATGGGCTCACCCCCCGCCGTGATGTCAGAGGTTAGAAGCTCCAGCTTCAGGGAGAGGTCGTCCTTCATATAAAAACCCTGCGCGTCTTTTTCATAGCCTAAGGATTCAAGGATCTTTGCGGTCCTGGCCGGTTCGTAGGCATAGTCAGGGGTGTCGGGGTTATAGAATTCATGATCCGGGGACAATAACCCGAAGGCCGCCACCGAGCCCAATCCCTGATGGGCCTTGTCGATGATCTCGAGGCGGTTGATGGCATGGGCCAGGGCCTTTCGGAATCGCTTGTCATCAAGGGGCGGCTTTCGGTGATTGATCATCAGTTTCTTGTTCCATCCCCGCTGGTCTTCAAGGACCACCATCCCCTTCTCCTTGAGGATGCCGGCCATATCCGGACGCACGGTCACCAGATCCGCCCGGCCGCTCAACAGGCTCATGAGGGGGTTTTTGGTCTTGATGTAGATCAGCCTGCGGATCCGGGGCCGCCCCTGGTAATAGTCATCATAGGCTGTGTACAGGTACGTGCCCTTGGCCTTATTGAAGTCCCTGAACTGAAACGGCCCGGTCCCGATGAATGATTCCGGCTGGGTGAATCTCTGGGGATGGGGCACATCCTTCCAGATGTGTTTGGGAATGATGGGCAGGGCGCCCCCCACATAGGACAAAAACGGGGCATAGGGCCGTTTCAGCTTGATGGTGACGGAATAAGGCCCGTCGGCCTGGGCCCCGGCCACGGCATCCAAGGATACCCAGCAGTAGGGGTGCTGTTTAAAATAGTCGATGGTGAACACCACGTCCGCTGAACTGAATTCCTTTCCGTCGTGCCACTTGACCCCTTTACGAAGCTGGAACACAAAACTTCTGGTCTCAGGATAATAGGCCCAGGAGGTGGCCAAGGCCGGGATGGCGCCGTCCTTATCTTTCCAGATCAGCGTATCAAACACCCAGCTCATTCGAATATATCCCGGTCCCCTGGGATAGTGCGCATAGGGATTGGGGGCCCCCCAGTCCCCTTTTCCATCACCGATGCGGATTTCATCATTCCCGCCCCGGGCAAAAAGATCAGGGCGACTCCCAAAGCCCCACAGGGCAAGGAACACCCCTGCAAAAATGATCCATGGACGCATGTTCATCCATACCGTACTTTTCATAACGCTCTCCTGGGCTGCCTCGGCAGCGCGTTTGTTTCCGGAAAATGCCTTTTCAGAACCGGGACGATTCCCTATTCTTCCAGGCATTCCCTGCAGCGCTGTTGACCCCCCTGTTCCGTCAATTTGGAGACCATGGTCGGTTCCCCGCATTTATCGCAGGAAACGGACGGCTCGATCCTGGCCTTGGGCGGCAAGGCGAGATCCACCCATCGCCTTGAAAATAGACGATCCACCGGCGTGTCCAGGATCTCCCGGCTCTTTTGTTGATGAAGCTTCCAGAACCGCTCTTTTTCATCCGCTTCAGCCGTCTCTTCCCTTATCTTCTCCATCAATTCCCGGTGTTCGTCATTCAGTTGGATAACATCCGGGCGCATGGCGAAACGGACCCCGGTTCCCGAATCCCTTCCCAGAAAGGTGAACACCTGTTTTCCATGGTCTTTGTAGATGAAATTGCCTTTGCCGAATGTGCATCCGGTGAGCACCTGGACCGCATCGGTCCCGCATGCATTGTTTTCAACAATGGCCACGATCTCCTCATCCACGGACCGGCGCTCATCAAGGGTTTTCAACCCCTCTTTTGCGGCCCGATACCCGATGGACAGCCCGGGGCAGATGTGACCATGAAAGTCCGCACACGCCATAAAATCCTCATATGCTGAGAATGTTTCCGTATTCATCATAACCTCCTTTTTGAGAGATTTTTGAAACCTTGTGCCAAAAAAAAACCACCAAGGACTAAACCTCCTTCATCAGGAAATTTATTGCCTTCGTGGCTTCGTGGCTTCTTACCCGGATCTTGGGAACCATACCGGATTCGTTCCGATAGATTCAATGCAAATTTATACATCCATCATTAAGATGTCAACCCTTTTTCAGCGCATTGATCAAAAGGCCCTGGCGCTGTCCAGGAGCAGGGTCACCGGTCCATCGTTGATCAGGGACACATCCATCATCTCCTGAAATCGACCCGCGGCCACTGTGATCCCTTGGTGCTTCATGAGGTCGATGAAGTCTTCATACAGCGCTTTTGCCCGTTCAGGCGGGGCCGCCCGGGAAAAAGAAGGGCGTCTCCCCTTGCGGCAGTCCCCGAACAGGGTGAACTGGGGCACCACCAGGGCCGTCTTATGGGTATCCATCAGGGACAGATTCATGGCCCCGGTGGAATCCGGAAAAATTCTCAGATTAATGATCTTGTCGACCAGGTATTGGCAGGCATCTTCCGTATCTTCATTCCCCACTCCCAGGAAAATGAGCAGGCCCGGACCGATCTCGCCCACACACCTTTCATTGACTTCCACCCTGGACTCCTTTACCCTCTGAACCACGGCTCGCATGAAATATGACCTCTTTAAAGTGTGAAGTGACTAAAGTGATCTAAAGTG
>JAWLET010000122.1:0-7880 GCA_041685955.1 Desulfobacteraceae bacterium
CACCATTTTTTTCAGCCTCGCCAGTATGGGCCTGGTGGGCGCGGGCATGACCACGGGATTCGTGGAGATCCGTCCGGATCACATGCTGACCTCGATTTCGCCCATGGCCTGGATTACCTTCCTGTGTGTATTCTTCATGATCACCAGCGTCATCGTGATTGCCCCCGAGGTGTTCCGAAGGGGTATTGAACATTCCTTTGATTTGATCGAGGAACACAGGCTCAAACTGGAGATCAACAATCAACGTCTCCTGAATGAAATCGAAGAACGCAAAAAAGTGGAAACGGCACTCCGGGAGAGCGAGGAGCGGTATCGTGATCTGGTGGAAAACATGGGTGACGCCATTTACACGGTGGATATGGATGGCCGCATTTCTTATATCAGCCCGGTGATCGAAAAGATGGCCGGATATAGAGCAGAGACTATGGTCGGCCGGCACTTCCATGAATTTTTCGTGGATGAAGAGCAAGAGAGAATTGTCAATGATTTCAATGGGCTATTCTCCGTAAATCACGGACGGGGAGAATACCTCCTGAAGACCAAATGCGGGGAGCCCATATGGGTGAGGGCATCGAGCCGGCTCGTACGCAACGGGGAGCACCCTGTCGGGGTGCAGGGCATCTTGACCGATATTACCGACAGAAAGATGGCCGAACAACAATTGAAAACCAAGGCGGGGGAATTGGAAGTATTGAACCGTCTGGGGAGGGAGATGGGGGAAGATCTTTCCGTGGAGGTGATTGTGAACAGACTTTTGGAAATCATTTTTGCCGCGCTCCACCCCGATCTGGTGCTCTTCTTTGTCAGGGAGGGTAATGACCTTCTGTTAAAAGGATGTTTGCCGGAGGAAAGTGGGTTTTCAGAGGAGGACGTCCCCATCCACCGGGTGGGAGAGTGCCTGTGCGGCACCGCAGCGAGGGATGAAAACACGGTCTATTCCCTGGATATCCACACCGATCCCCGCTGTACCTATGAAGAATGCAAGCGGACCGGGTTCCGCTCCTTTGTGGCCCTGCCCCTCAAGAGCGAGGGCCAGGTCATCGGAGTGCTGGGTCTGGCATCTGAGGAAAAAAGGAACTTTGAGGCATCCGCTTCGTTTCTGCAGGCGCTCGGGCACGAGATGGCCATCGGACTGAAAAACGGACTCCTCTTTGAAAAGGTCAGAGCAGATGCCATCGAGCTTCAGACCCGGCTGGTACAAATCCAGGACACCCAGAAAGAGAAGGAAGAACTGATGCTCCAGCTGCACCGAGCCCAGAAGATGGAGGCCATCGGGACCCTGGCAGGAGGCATTGCCCACGATTTCAACAACATCCTGGCCCCCATTGTCATGGGCACGGAAATGGCCCTGCTGAATATTCCCCAGGACCACAAGGCCAACCGGATGCTGAAGCAGGTCCTGGATGCGGTGGCCAGGGCAAAAGACCTGGTCAACCAGATCCTTACCTTCAGCCGCCAGGGGGATTTCCAGAAGGGGCCCATGCGTGTGGCGCCCGTTCTGAAAGAGGCTGTCAAATTATCACGGGCCGCTCTTCCCGCCACCATAGAGATCCGCCAGGATATCCGAACCGGGAGGGATACGGTTCTGGCCGACCCGACGCAGGTGCATCAGGTGATCGTCAATCTGGTAACCAACGCGGCCCATGCCATGGGGGCCAAGGGAGGGATACTGGAGATCATCCTGGATGAGGAGATACTGGATGAAAGCACCGCGGGAGGGATGGACACCTCGCTGACTCCCGGGCCGTTTCTCAAGCTGATGGTCAGAGATACAGGGCAGGGCATGGACCCCAGGACCCTGCAAAAGATCTTTGACCCTTTTTTCACCACCAAGAGGCGGGGGGAGGGAACAGGCCTGGGCCTCGCCACCGTAAATGGAATTGTCCGAAACTGTCAGGGCGCGGTGCGGGTGGAAAGTCAATTGGGGAAGGGTTCTCTTTTTACCATTTATCTGCCGAGGCTGGAGTCTCGTGATAAAAAGAAGGAGAAGGAAGTTGAGCTTATTCCCTGTGGTACCGAGCGGATCCTGTTCGTGGACGATGAACCGATGATTGCGGAGATGTACGCCGACATGTTGCGATTTCTCGGCTATGAGGTGAAATGCATGACCGATCCCCTGGAGACCCTGAACATTTTCAGGACAGATTCCGAAGGGTACGACCTGGTGATTACGGACATGACCATGCCCGGAATGACCGGAGAGGAACTGGGAAGGGAAATCATGCGGATCAGGCCGCAGACGCCTGTCATTCTGTGCACGGGGTTCACGGAACAGATGCCCGAACACAAGGCCCTCCAATTGGGATTTCGTGCCTTTGTCATGAAGCCTGTGGTGACCAAAGAGATCGCTCAAAAAGTCCGTCAGGCCCTTGACAGCAATCGGGAAGGCTAAAAAACCGGTATGTCACTAACATAATGGAACGGTAATTGGATAGGAGAATGAGGCCCAAAAGCCCTGACCGGCAAGGAGAGGACACGCAAAAGCAGCTGCGAAATGGGGTGATGGGACAACCCACGGCATTCCGTTTTCCCGGGCTGTCTTCCCGGCAGGGGAGATCCCAGGGCATGCGGGAGCGTATCCTCTTTGTTATGATTCTCATCGGGACCGGGTTTGCGGCCATCTCGTTTATCCCGGGGGCCCTTCTTACCCTGAGGGAAGGGCTTTGGCCTGTTTTGGCCATGAATACCGCGGTTTTGACGTGCGGTGTCCTTCTCCTGGCGGCCAAGGGGCTGGACTACCGCATCAAGGCATGGACGGCCTGCCTGCTCATCTACGCCGTGGGCGCCTATGTGGTCTTGTTTTTTGGGTTTTTGAGCGGGGGGCCTATCTGGCTCTTCGCGTTCGGGGTCATGTGCGGCCTGCTCCTCGGGGTCAAGGCAGCCGTCATCGGAATCGTTCTCAACGCGGCGACCTTGCTTTTCTTTGTCTATGTGCACTCGGCCACATCCCTGGGGCAGGGGCTTCCCTTTTTCGCGTCCTGGCTTCATTGTCTCACGGCGTTCGGGGGGTTCGTCCTCATGAACACGGTTACGGCCGTCTCCTGTTCACTGGTACTGGAGGACGAAGCGGACGTTTCCTTTTCCCTCCGGAGGGAGAAGTCCAAGCTCCTGGAGTCCAAGCGGCGACTCGAAGAAGAAATCGTTTCCCGCAAGGAGGCGGAACACAGACAACGGGAACTGGCACGGGAGCTGGAGATCCTGCACACCACGGCCATGGAGTTTGTGAGCATATCCGAGGAGGAATCCCTCTACCACCTTATCGGGAAAAGGATCAGGGAGATCCTCGGGGACGTGGTGGTGGTGGTAAACTCCTTTGAGCCCCAAACCAGACAGTTCTGTACCATGGCGGTGGAGGGCATGAGTTCCAGGGCCGGACGCATCCTGGATATCCTGGGTCGAAGCCCGGTGGGAATGATATCCACCCTCGACGATGAAATCGCCGAGCAGAAACTCAAGAGCGGAAAACTAATGGAGGGTCCCGCCGGGGTTCACGAAATGTCATTCGGCGCGGTGCCCAAGGCCATCGGGCTCTCCCTGGAGAAGCTGCTGGGCATTCGCCGGATCCATGTGATCGGATTTGTAAGAAAAGGGGATCTGTTTGGGAGTGCCGTCATCGTGGATCGAAACCCCTCTTTGGATTCCGACCTTCACAAGAACCGAAGCCTGGTGGAGGCCTATGTGAACCAGGCGGCCCTGGCCCTGCTGCGCAACCGTTTTGAGAGAGAGCTGAGGGAAAGCGAGGAGCGCTACCGGCACCTCGTCAACAATGCCCCGGCCGGGATCTACGAAATCGATCTCCAAAACAACACCATTAGCAGTGTCAATGATGTCATGTGTGACTATACCGGGTATGCCAGGGAGGAATTCCTGACCCTCAATCCCCTGGAACTTCTGACCGAGGAAAGCCTGGCCCATTTTGTGGAAAGGGGCCAGGAGTTGTTGACCGGAAATGATCGCCCGGAATCAACGGAGTATCGCATGCGCAGAAAGGACGGGAGCGCCTTTTGGGCGAGGTTTCATTCCAATGCCGTATACGTGGATGGAATGCCGGTCAAGGCCACCGTGGTGGTGCATGATATTACGGAAGTGAAGACCCTTGAGAAGGATAAACGGCAACTTCAGGAGAGTCTCCTGGAGGCCCGCAAGATGGAAGCCGTCGGCACCCTGGCGGGGGGCATCGCCCACCAGTTCAACAATGCCCTTTCGGTGGTGTCGGCCAGCATGGATCTGTTGGAATTGGGTGCTGACGGGGGCGCTGAAAATAAGAAATACATAGACGGGGTCAAGGAGGCCGTTCAGAAAATGACCGGGCTCACCAGTCAACTTCTGGCCTATGCGCGCGGCGGAAAATACTTTGTCCGGATCATCTCCTTAAACCGGTTTGTGTCCGAGGCCCTACCGGCCATTCTGCCTGAATTGAGTACTTCCATACGAATGGAAACCGACCTCTCCCCGGAGGTCCTGCCCGTTGAGGCCGATCCGAATCAGATGAAGGCCATGCTCTCTGCCGTCCTTACCAACGCCGCTGAAGCCATGGAAGAGGGCGGGTTCATCCGCATCGCCTGCCAAAACCAGACCCTAGAGGAGGGCGATTTGAAGGAATACCCGGGCCTGGTTCCCGGGGCTTACATTGCCCTGGTTATTGAAGACAACGGCAAGGGCATGGACCGGCAGACGCTTCAGAAGATCTTCGATCCCTTCTTTACCACCAAGTTCCAGGGAAGGGGGCTCGCCATGCCCGCGGTCTGGGGGATCGTCAAAAACCACGGGGGATGGATCGACGTGGATTCAGCGATAGGAAGAGGAACAACGGTGCGCATCCTCCTGCCCGCATTTGAGGAATAGACCCTGTACCTCCCCTCAGCTCAGAGCGCTTCATAGGGGAAGAATCCCTTGGGCGGCCTGTCTTTTAAGGCCTGGCGCGGCCTGTGGAACCTTTCATTGTCAAAGATGTGTTTCAAGAGCCCCTCACGGGTGCGGGGCTCGGTTAGATGGGCAATCCCCACCGCATGCTCACAGATGCTCAATCCCCTGGGATCAAAGGCGCCCTGCTCGGTAACGATCACCACCGGGTCGGCGGCAATGGCCGTGGTGGTGATGCCCTCCGGGGATTTGTCCAGGATTTTGGAGACCCCTTTGGCGGTGGCGGATTTCATGGCAATGATGGCGACCCCGCCTCTGGAGAGATTGGCGCCCCGCAGGTAATCGGCCTGCCCCCCAATGCCGCTGTAGATCTGATTGGCGTTCAGGGAGTCGGCCCATATGTTCCCATGGAGGTCCACCCCGATGGCGCTGTTAATGGCCACCATGTTGCGCTCCTCGGCAATGCTCAGCAGGGTATTGGTCACATCACTGGGCCTCCCCTGGACAGAGCTGTTGTAATCAAGCCAGTCATATCCTTCCCGGCTTTCGGCCAAAAAGACCGTAGAGATGGAGAACTGCCTTCGGCTGTAGCGGTTGGTGACCACCCCCGCCTCCACCAGCCTTCTCATGGCTGTGGCAAACAGCTCCGTATGGATTCCCAGGTCTTTGACGCCTTTTTCCAAGACCGCCTGGGTCACGGCCTCCGGGACTTCCCCGATGCCGTACTGCAGGGTGCACCGGTCATGGATATAGCGCCCTGCAATGAGCCGGCCGATCTTTTCGGCCCGTTCATCCGTGCCAATGGAAGGATGGGTGGGAAGGTCATAATCCGCGTCAATGAGATAGTCGATCTTATCCTCGGTAATGGTGGTACCCAGAACAAAGGGCATGCGGTCATTGCGCTCCGCAATAACGCAACCGCCGGCCTGTCTAACCGCCTCAATGGCCGCGGGCACCCCTTCCACCGCGGTCCCCAGACTGAAGTTCCCGCCGTTATCAGGTCCGCTCACCGATACCAAAGCGATGTTGGGCCGTATGTGGTCTTGGATCTGCCTGGGAATATCGGAGAGATGCATCAGCTGATACATGGCCTGGCCCCTGTTGAGGGCCGCCCTGGATGGGGTGCCGTTGAAGATGATCCGGTGCATGACCCGGTCGCAGCAGGGTTCGCTGAACAGGGCTTCAATATCCCCCATGAGCAGAACGCCCAGCAGTTCCACATCCTTTATGGAACCATCCTGGGCCAGTTGCCTTAACAGGACCTGGGGGGTCGCGGCATTGCCGGATGCATAGATCCGACTCCCGGGGGGAATGACGGAAGCATTTACGGCTTCTTCGACTTTACTGACGATCTTCATAAAAAATGCTCCTTATGAAGTGACCCTATGAAATGAGTGGTTACCGGCCTTTGAAATCAGGGGGTCGCTTTTGGAAGAAGGCCTGTAGCCCCTCCTGATAATCCTCGCTGCTGTACAGGGCCCTGCGCAGATTCTGAAGCCGTTCAAACGCCTCAGGCGTAAGGGGATGGGCCTCAGCCAGGATGCGGAGTTCTTCTTTGAGAAGGGAGATGCATAGCGGAGAGTTTTGAGCGATCTGCTCCGCGATCTCAAATGTGAAAGCCTCCAGTTGGTCAACTGAAACCATGTGGTTGATCAGACCGTATTGAATCGCCCGTTGAGCCGGGATGGGGTTGGCTGTGAACATCATTTCCCGCAGCAGCGGAAGGCCCACCGTCTTCATGAAATTGAGTGTGCCGTCGATGCTGTAGGCCACCCCGAGCCTAGCCGGGGTAATGGCAAAAGTACTCTCCGGTGTGGCGATAATCAGATCGCAGCTCATGACCATCTCGCAGGCGCCGCCCCAAACGCCTCCCTCGATCATGGCGATTACCGGTGCAGGAAGGCGTTCAATGGCGCGAACCACCCGACGTAGCGGATCGGTGTAGGTCTGAGGATCGTTGCCGTCCATTTCCAGTTCGCGAATGTCATGTCCGGCCGACCAGACCTTGGACCCCCGGGGGGCCCGGAGGATGACGGTCCGGCTTCCGGCGTTTTTCACCTCCTCAAAGGCGTTGATAAGATCCTGAATTAGGTCCTTACTGAGGGCATTTCGCTTCTGTGTATTATTGAGGGTGAGGATTCCTGTATGGCCTTTAAAGTCCACTGTAACATGGGGCATGGATGGTTCTCCCTGAAAGTATGGAATTGGGTGTTACTGGGGTTCGCTGAAACTGTGTTGTTTACGACAGAGGTAGTGCTCAAATCCAATTCGGTGGCCGACTGTAGAGAATTATTTGGTGTACGTCAAGGGGAAAACCAGATCCGTTCAATCGTCTTCTTTTGATCGTGAACTTCCACCACCGGCAAGACATAATAACTGTCATTGACGTAAAATCCAGGCTTTTGAAGGGGGTCAGAGCATGTCCTTGAGGGTCAGGGCATCCCGGGCCGCGTAACCGGCTTCATCATTGTCAAAATAGCAGAAGATCTCCTTTCCCTGTTGGGCCCACTGGGAAAAGGCCCCGGCCCAGCCGGACAATACCGATTTACTGTATTGACCCTGGTACGGGCCTTCCGGTCCGTGCAGGCGCACATAGATAAAATCGGCCGTAATTTTCTTGGGCGAAAGCCGGCCGGCCAGTTCATAGATGCAAAAGGCGGCATGGTGTTCGGTCAAAAGCGCGTACACAGCGGGGTCGAACCAGGTGGGGTCCCTGAACTCAAAGGCATATCTAAAGTCTTTCGGCAGACTGGATAGGAAGGCCTTCAGCCTGGAGGGATTGCATCTCCATCTGGGAGGGAGTTGAAATAGGACGGGACCCAATTTTTTTTCCATTAAGGCGACGGTGTTCAACAATGGCGGAACGGTCTTATCGCCGTCTGTAAGCTTTTTCATGTGGGTGATATACCGGCTGGCCTTGACGCTGAAGATGAAATCCGCAGGGGCCTGGTCCCGCCATGACGCCAAGGTGTTGGACTTGGGGAGTTGATAGAAGGAGTTGTTGATTTCAGCGGTTT
>JAWLET010000123.1:0-7874 GCA_041685955.1 Desulfobacteraceae bacterium
ATCCCTATCAAATGTGACGGTTACCTCAATGTGGATCCAGGTACCATGAACCCCTTTGAGCACGGGGAGGTTTTTGTGTTGGATGACGGGGGAGAAGTGGATATGGATTTCGGTCACTATGAACGCTTTTTGGGGGTCACCTGCAAGTCCCAATGGAATTTGACCATGGGCAAGGTATTTGATCGGGTTCGAAAGAAGGAGCGAAGGGGCGATTACCTCGGAAAGACGGTCCAGTATATCCCCCATGTGACGGATCTCATAAAAAATCACATATTCGAGGTGGCCCGGGAAGAGAACCCGGACATGGTGATCATCGAGATCGGCGGAACAGTGGGGGATATCGAAAATGAGCTTTTCCTGGAAGCGGTCAGACAGATGAGGGAGGATGTGGGCAAACAGAACATCATTTACATTCATCTTACCTATGTGCCGGTTCCGCACGGTGTCAATGAACAGAAATCCAAGCCCACCCAGCAGAGCGTCAACCTTCTGAAACAGCGGGGCATTTTTCCGGACATCATCATCGGCCGGTGCAACGAATTTTTGACCCAGGGCATCAAGACCAAAATCTCCAATTTTTGTGATGTGGAGCCCTCAGCGGTTATCACCGGACTTGATGTGCAAGACATCTACGAAATCCCCATTATCTTTGAACAGGAGGGCCTGCCGGAAAACATCCACAAAAAACTCAACATATACAGCCCGCCGGACCTCAGAAAATGGAAAAAACTGGTGGACAATATCCGAAATCCCCGCCATGAAATAACCATAGCCATGTGTGGGAAATACACCCAACTGGAAGATTCTTACGCCTCCATCGTGGAATCATTCAACCACTGTTCTGCCCATTTAAGCTGCAAGATAAACCTCAAATGGGTGGAGACCACCGACTTAAAGGATGCCTCGTTTTTAAAGACCATAGACGGACTGGTGGTCCCGGGGGGTTTCGGGGCCCGGGGGACCGAAGGCAAAATTGAAGCCATTCGACTGGCGAGGGAACAGAACATCCCCTTCCTGGGGCTCTGTCTGGGACTGCAACTGGCCGTTGTTGAATTTGCACGAAATGTGTGCGGCCTGAAAGGGGCCAATTCCACGGAAATGGACCCGGATACCCCCCATCCGGTCATTGATATCCTTCCGGAGCAGAAGGCGGTTACCACAAAAGGGGGGACCATGAGACTGGGGGCCTATCCGGCCGCCCTGACAGAAAGGTCGGCCGTGCACGGGCTTTACGGGATATCAACCGTATCCGAGAGACACAGGCACCGGTATGAAGTGAATCCGCAGTACCACCAAACCCTTCAGGAAAAAGGACTGTGCTTCTCAGGCATGTCCCCTGACGGAAAACTGGTGGAATTCATCGAATTGCCCGGACCGAAATTCTTCATTGCCACCCAGGCCCATCCTGAACTCAAATCCAGGATGGAAACGCCCGCCCCCCTGTTCTACGGTTTCGTCAAGGCCTGCCTGGAGTCTCAAGAAGAGAAGTAATGGTCAATGATATACCCGCCCAGCTTGTTGGCCCGGATACCGAGCCGCTTGCCATGGACCCCCATAACGGCAATGCTGATGGCCTTTTCCCCGTCAGGGTCGACCACGAAGGCAGTAAACCAATCGTATTTAAATTGACCGGTGCGGTCGTTAATGGTACCGGTCTTGGCCCCCATCTCCACACCCTTGAAGCAGTTTTTTCGTCGGATTTTAAAAAATGTCCGCCTGCACGTCCCGGAGGTCACGGTGGCCTGCATAAGGGTTTTCATGTCCTGTGCCGTATGCGGGCTCATGGGCGTGGCCAGTCTTTCCGGTCTGTTCTCAAAGAGAAGTTCGCCGTTTTCTCCCCACACTTTTTTGACCAGCCAGGGTTTCATCATGATGCCGTCATTGGCCACTGTTGCGGACAGAAATGCTGCATGCAGGGGGGATATCTGGGTAATTTTATTAAAACCCGAGGCGATCTCCGCCAGTCCGAAATCGTGGACCGGCACCTCGATCACACTCCTTTGAAGCGGCAGGTCAAAAGGGATGTTCTGATTGAACTGAAATTTTTCCGCCCACGCCGTCATACCCTCCTGACCCAGATCAAAGATCCCCAGCTTACCGAAAACCGGATTTATGGATAACCCAAAGGCCTTCATAAACGGCAGTTCACGGGTGTATTGATTGTGCTGCTGCTTCAACTGTTGTTTGTAGAGGGTGTATTTCCGACCATTATAATACACCGATTTCTGGGGCGTAAATCCTGCGGTTTCCAGCGCAGCCGCGGCCGCAACGATCTTAAAAAGGCTGGCAGCCGGAAAATGCGCTTTCAAACACAGGTTCTCCTTATCCCCGTTATGATCATAGCTCACCATGGCCAGGACCCTCCCGTCATCGGGCCTCACCACCACCACCGCCGCCTTCAGGGTCTGGGAGCGCTCCAGAAGATCCATGATATATTGCTGAAGCGTCGGATCCAGGCTGGATTCCACGGTGAGGGGAATACCGCCTTGATGCAATACAAAATGATTCGATAGCTGTGCGGAAGACCAGTCCAGTTCATGGAGTGTAAGGGGTCCGGACTCCCGGGTCCCCGTCTTTGCCGGTAAAGGTTCGGGTTTTTGGGGCTTACCCACTCCTTCTTCTTTGGGATCAATCATCCCGTAAATCCACGTACCTGCAAAGAAAAGCACCAGGACCGCCCCCAGAAGGGCGCCGGCCCGAAAGGCCATGGAAGAGCCCCGGACAGATGAGCGCCTCGGCAAGGGCCTTGAGCCCGTTGTTTTCCGCTGATCCCGCCATCCATAAGAGTAACTATTGTTGAGGGGCATAGTTCTTTTTTGGTTATCCCGCCAAGGGTGGAATTTAGGCCTGAGGCCCGGCAGGGGGCATTACGGTATGGTTTCAACCCCTCCCATGTGGGGACGTAATGCCTCCGGGACGGTTACCCGGCCGTCCGCCTGCTGGTAGTTTTCAAGAATGGCCACCAGGGTGCGGCCCACCGCCAGACCCGACCCGTTTAGCGTATGCACCAGTTCTGTACCGCTGGCCCCTTTCCGTCTGAAACGGATCCCGGCGCGCCTGGCCTGAAAATCCATAAAATTGCTGCAAGAGGATATTTCACGATAGAGTCCCTGGCCTGGAAGCCATACCTCCAGATCATAGGTTTTTGCTGCGGAAAATCCCAGATCTCCGGTGCACAGGGAAACCACCTGATAGGGGAGTTCAAGACGCCTCAAAATCTCTTCAGCGTCCCGGGTGAGCTTTTCCAGTTCGTCCGGGGAGTTCTCGGGTTTCACGAACTTCACAAGCTCCACCTTGTTAAATTGATGCTGTCGAATAAGCCCCCGGGTATCCTTACCATAGGAACCGGCCTCAGACCGAAAACAGGGGGTATAGGCCACGTACCGAACCGGGAGATCTTGATCTTCAAGGGTCTCCTCCCTGTGAATGTTGGTGACCGGCACCTCGGCGGTGGGGATCAAATAGAGGTCCCATCCTTCCGCCTTGAAAAGATCTTCCTTGAACTTGGGCAACTGCCCGGTACCGGTCATGGATGCTGCGTTGACCATGAAGGGGGGGAGGATCTCCTCGTAGCCGTGATCCTCGGTATGGATCTGGAGCATAAAATTGATCAAGGCCCGCTCCAGCCTGGCCCCGGCCCCCCTGTAAAGGACGAACCTGGCCCCGGCCAGTTTGGCGGCCCTTCCAAAATCAAGTATACCTGAATTCTCTCCCAGTTCCCAGTGGGGCGCGGGTTCAAAATCAAAGTCCCGGATCTCCCCCCAGCGACGGACCACCGGGTTATCGGTTTCGTCTTTCCCTATCCTCACCGAGGGGTCGGGCATGTTGGGCATCACCATTCGCATCTCGTTAAGGGCTTCTTCCACCTCTGAAAGCGCTTCCTCCTTTTCTTTGATCTCCGTGGAAACCGCCTTCATTTCCGAGATAACGCCGGAGGCATCTTCTCCTTTCTTTTTCATGTCCGCGATTTCATCGTTGACCCGGTTGCGTCGGTGCCGCAAGGCCTCAAGTGCGGTGAGCCGCTCTCTGCGCTCCTTGTCCAGCGCCTCAAACCGGAAAATGTCCAGATCATATCCTCGGTCTTCCAGCATCTTCCGAATGGTTTCAAGATTGGATCTGACAAATTTTAAATCAAGCATAGGGGTCTCCTTAACCGTCACCACAGGTAAGCCGCCTGACAATCTAATACAGGATTCAGAAAAAATGGTCAAATGGTTTGCCTGGTATTTCCAAAAAATGAGATATCCTGCACTTCCTGGAACACGGGGGTACTCAAAATTAAGATTGAGGTGTTGGGCCAACTCTGCTATAGAGGCTCAGTTAAATAATGTTATCAGCTTTCAAGGTCTTCCACTACCCGCAAAATCTGAAATGGTGGACCCCGGGCAATGAGCTTTGAAAAATGCACAGCCCTCAACCACTTTTTCCTGAACCCTGAAATCTGACTCCGGATTTCGGCTTCAGGGCCACATTCTTGTATACGCCTATGAAAAGACAGTTCTCAAAAAGCCGGCCTGTCATATGGGCCTTTTTCAGTTCGGTTAAACTGACAGTGGCGCTCTTGATTATTCTGGCCATGGCCTCTGTGGTGGGAACCCTCATCCCCCAGACAGAAGGCGTAGCTGAATTCGCCAAGGGGCTGAGTCCGGCCGTGCGTAAGCTCTTTGTTTTTTTTGATCT
The DNA here is from genome assembly GCA_041685955.1 of Desulfobacteraceae bacterium. Lineage (GTDB taxonomy): Bacteria > Desulfobacterota > DSM-4660 > Desulfatiglandales > Desulfatiglandaceae > JAIPDZ01. The sequence continues at coordinate 4,681 of JAWLET010000123.1, forward strand.
CTTTGACGTGTATCATTCGCTGTGGTTCAGGATCCTGATGGGAGCGCTGACCTTGAACATCGTGATCTGCTCCCTGGACCGGTTTCAGGGAACCTGGAAACGGTTCACTGCACGACCCAGGCCTGACCGGGAAAAACCCTTTCAGGACATCCCTGGCGAACAAACCTTCGTCATAGACTCTCCCCCGGCAGACATGGCAGAACGGGTCCACGATTACCTGGCCGCCAAGTATAGAAAAATGCGGGCAAAGGAAGTGGGGACTGAAGGGTATTTTTATGCGGAACGTGGCGGGTATTCCCTGTTCGGGGTCTACCTGGTGCACATGAGCGTTCTGTGTATACTGGTGGGCGGATTGGTCGGGTCTTTCCTGGGGTTTGAGGCCTATGTGAATATTGTGGAAGGGGAAAGCGTGAATACCGTGGTCTCCAGAAAAGAGCGAAGCCCCATAGAACTGGGATTTGAGGTGCGGTGCGATAATTTTACAGTGGATTTTTATGAAAACGGCACCCCCAAGGAATATCGCACAGAGGTCACCTTCAGTGCGGATGGAAAAAGAATGAAACAGGAGGCTATTCGGGTCAACCATCCGGCTGTATTCCAGGGGGTGACCTTTTACCAGTCCAACTACGGGACCGTTCCCGGCAATACAGTGCATCTCAGCATATCAAGCCAGGGCGGCGGACCCGGGGCCAGGCACATGAAGGTGGAACCCGGAAAACCCTATTCACTCCCGGGTGGAGAAGGGACCTTCAGCATCACCGATCTGCGTACCAATATCATGGACATAGGACCGGCTGCCATGGTATCGGTCAAACCCGAACACGGACAAGGGATCCGCTTTTGGGTATTCAAGTATCAAGACCGGGCCAAAAAAATACTTCCGGGCCCTATGCTCAACTCTCCCAAATTCAACGCCTCTGCCTTCGAGCCTTACACGTTTACGCTGGCCGGACTGGATACCCGATATTATACCGGGCTTCAGGCCAATAAAGATCCCGGGGTCCCCGTTGTCTGGATAGGATTTTTTCTTATGGTAGCGGGCCTTTTTGTCACCTTCTTTATCTCTCACAGGCGGATCTGGGTCAAGGTCTCCCAACAGGCTCAGGGCCTCGTGGTCAGCGTGGCAGGGACCTCGAACAAGAATCCGGTCGGGCTGCAGAGGGAAGTGAACACCCTCACTCTTAGTCTGAAAAATCTACTTCAAGGGGATCGACAGGTATGATCAACTCCATTATCTTGAGCTATACCACTTTTATTTATTTTGCGGCCTTCTTTTTGTATCTTCTTTGCATGGTCATGGGTCGGACCGGATTCGGCCGCCTGGCCACCCTGGCCACACTGGTGGGCCTGATTGCCCAGAGCCTGGCCATTGTGCTCAGGTGGATTGAATCCTACCAACTGGGAATCGGACATGCCCCCTTTTCCAATCTTTATGAATCCCTGATCTTCTTTACCTGGACCATCATATTCCTCTATATGATTGTGGAATGGAGAACCAAAAACCGGACTTTGGGGACCTTTGTAACTCCCCTGGCATTTCTGGCCATGGCCTATGCCTCCTTCTCCCCCGGCATCAGCAGCAAGATACAGCCCCTGGTTCCGGCCCTTAAGAGCAACTGGCTCATCAGCCACGTCATCACCTGTTTTTTCGGTTATGCAGCGTTCGGTCTCTCCTTTGCGCTCAGCATCATGTACCTGTTGAAACAGAGGGACACCCCTGAGAAAAAAAACCTCTTTTTGCGGCTCATCCCCGAGCAGAGTATCCTGGATGAGCTTAACTATCAGATGATTGTCATCGGGTTTTTAATGTTGACCCTGGGCATTATCACCGGATCTGTCTGGGCCCATTCCGCGTGGGGCAGCTACTGGAGCTGGGACCCCAAGGAAACCTGGTCCCTCATCACCTGGCTGATCTATGCATCCATGATCCATTCACGCATGGTCAGGGGGTGGAAAGGAAGGAAAATTGCATATCTTTCTTTTATAGGATTCTGCTGTGTACTGTTCACGTACTTTGGGGTGAATTATTTAGCTGGTCTTCACAGTTACGCCAAATAAACCCTGACGTTGAGATTGCTTGACAATGTAACCCCTTTGTGATAGGGGACATACCCAATATTTTCTCCGTTAACCATTAGCCGGGAGTAAGGAGATGAACACCAACCAAGGGTCATTCGAAGATCCGCAAAAGGAGCAGGAGGGATCTCCTTCAATTGCTTCCACAGGCCTTTCCGGAGATATGCATATCCCTGAAGATGACATCATCGAACTGACGGACGTGATCAAGAAAGGCGAGCAGTTTCAGGAGATGGATCCCCATTTCCAGTTCGAAAACCCCGCAGCAGAGGCAGAGGAGAAAAAGCAGGACATCCTGGGCCCGAACGATGATGACCTGGAAAAGATCATCGCCGGATTGGAAACCGAGCTGGACACCGAAGAACCTGAAGCCGAAGAACAGGAGACCGACGCACCCGAACCATTGTCCCACGAACCTGCACAGTCGCTGGTACTGTCCCCGGAGCAGATCGAAGCCCACCTGACCGAGGTGGTCCGGGAAGTGGTGGAAAAGGTGGTGAGGGAAACAGTGGCTGAGGTGACTGAAAAGGTCATTAAAGAGGCCATTAATGCGCTCAAGGAGAGCCTTGAGACACAATCCGAGTGAGTTCACAAGGCCCGGGAACACTTGGCACAGCGAATTGCAGGAGGGGGTTGTAGAGCACGTGCAGCCCCCTTTTTTTTTGAATCCGATGAAACCACTTGAGGGGGTTTTTGAAGAACCCTGTAGCCCCGACAGGTCGGGATCTACGCCTGAGGCGCACAAGTCCGCTTCGCTCCAACAAGCAGCGGGGAATGCGCTCGCTGAGCATTTTCAAAAGTTTCATCCCATAAGGAGTTTTAAATTAATGAACACGGAATCGATAGCCAAGAGCTATGAGCCAAAACAGGTGGAAAAGAAATGGTATGACTATTGGGAAAAAAATGCGCTGTTCAGGGCTCAAAGCGCATCTTCAAAACCACCCTACTGTATCGTGATCCCCCCGCCCAATGTGACCGGGACCCTGCACATGGGCCACGCCCTGAACAACACCCTTCAAGATATCCTGTGCAGGTTCAAGCGGATGCAAGGGTTCAATGTCCTGTGGCAACCCGGTACGGATCATGCAGGCATTGCCACCCAGAATGTGGTGGAAAAG
>JAWLET010000124.1:0-7850 GCA_041685955.1 Desulfobacteraceae bacterium
GCTCATGGTGTCCGTTTCTCTCCCGGGGACTCTTCTTGTTCAGGTTGAATGAACCCTGATGCATGATGGCTGCATCACTCATGATTGGAGCAAGTATTCGGGATTCACATTCTGCAGTGCGTGAAAAATATTTCCTTTTACCTTGCGGTTAGACCTGTAAAACTCCTTAAGCATATTCCGGATGGCCTCTCGTTTTGAAGAACCTGCGGTGGGACAGCCCAGATCGATTCTCTCCCATCCCATGGTGTTGACGTACCGTCTGATCAGGTCCTCATCGATTAGATACAGGGGCCGGATCACCGTCAGTTTTCCGTCAAAAAGGGACTGAACCGGCTGCATGGTGCTGATGGATGCGCCATAAAACACATTCAGGAAAAAGGTCTCAATAATGTCGTCCTTGTGGTGACCGAATGCAATCCGGTTGCAGCCGATTTCACCGGCCAGTTGAAAGAGCCGCTTCCGCCGTAATCGCGCACACAGAAAGCAGGGATTTTCCCGATTTTCCGGCCCATGGGCCTTTGGACCGATATCGCTTTCAATCACCCGGTACTCAAACCCGTGGTCCCCAAAAAAGGCGGCCATCTGCCCGGCTGAATCCGTCCCGAAACCGGGGTCCACGTGGACTGCGGTGATGGTATAGTCAATGGGTATCCGCCTGATCCGCTCTTTTAATAACCACACAAGGGCCAGGCTGTCCTTTCCGCCGGAGACCGCCGCCATCACATGGTCTCCGTCAGCAATCATCTCTTTTCGATGAATGGCGCGCCCCATCAGGCGTTTCATCTCTTTGGCCACGAACCCCAAATTTCCCCTTTCTCTGCTCAGTTGATTGCTTACGAGTCCCCTGTTTCCACTGAGTTTACAAACAGACCGTTCTTTAAAACCTGACTTAAGGGTTATTACTAACCGGCGACACAGATGAGGGTCAAGGCTTTTCTAAGAATCATTCCCTGTGTCCCCTTTTGCGATCCGATTGGGATTTTACGACCCCGGACAGGATCCCATTGACTTGAGCGACCCGTATGGCGTAAGATTCAATAGTGCGATTGAAAATGCTCAGCGAGTCGACTGGGAAAAGGCCATAAGACATGAAAGGAGAAAAAAGCACATGGAGGAGTGTATTTTCTGTAAAATCATCAGGGGGGAGGCCCCCTGTTTCAAGGTGTACGAGGACGAAAAGACCATCGTCTTTGAAGACATCAATCCGGTAACAGAAGGTCATACCCTGATCGTACCCAAGACACATGCCGAGAACCTCTACGATATTGACCCGGACAGTCTGACTGCGGTCCATCTAACCTCCCAGAAGGTCATCCATGCCATCCAGAAGGCCCTCAATCCCATCGGGGTGGCGGCTGTTCAGCTCAATGGAAGGGGTGTCAACCAGATCATCATGCATTATCATCTGCACCTGATGCCCAGATCGGCCGACGAGCCCCCATTGCGGGCCAGTGACTGCGGGGCCCAGCAGGCAGATATGGAGGCCCTCAAACGGACCGCTGAAAAGATTGCCGCGGCCGTGGAATGATACCCTACCCTGGAGATTAATACGGTTTGGGCACAAAAAAAGGAGCCAATTACACGCTTTTGTAAATCGAGCGGTGCACTATATTATTGAAGCCGGGGCTCGGACAGATCAGGGATTATCAGCCTAAGCAGATTTCGAGCTTTACTTGAGGGAACCTTAATAACTCCGTTCCCCAAAGAGATTGGTCCCGATCCGGATCATGTTGGCCCCCTCCTCTATGGCCACCCGGTAGGAATTGGACATGCCCATGGAAAGATATTTCATTTCCGCCCCTTTGATACCGGCCCGGCTTACTTTGTCAAACAAACGCCGGGTGGTCTTAAAATAAGGCCTGGCCGCTTCGGGATGGCCTGTAAAGGGCCCCATGGTCATGAGGCCCTTAATCTCCACATGGTCCAGGCCGGCCATCTCTTCAATCAGTGAGAGTGCTTCCCCGGGCAGGACCCCTGCTTTCTGGGTTTCCTCTCCACTGTTGATTTCAATCAATACCGGCATGGTCTTACCGAAATTGGCGCAGGCCTTATCAATGGCCCGGGCCAGCTTCATGGTATCTACGGTCTCGATCATGTCAAAAATGCGCACCGCCTTTTTGGCCTTGTTGCTCTGCAGGTGCCCGATCATATGCCATTTCACCTTTCCACCGATCTCTTCAAAAGCTCTTTCCGCTTCCTGTACATAGTTATGGCCCAGGATGGTCAGTCCGGCATCAACCGCTTTCAGCATTTCCTCGGGAGTCCGGGTCTTGGCCGCGCCCACCAGGGTGACCCCCTCGGGCAGCTCCCGTAAGATTCGGGCGACATTTTCTCTGATCATGATCCAACTCCTTATTCCGGTAAAACGGGTCCGTGAAAGGGGAATCACCCTGTGGTGCGGGCATTCATCATCTCCCGGATCACGCCCAGAGCGTATTCCACGTCCGCTTCCATAATGTGATAATGAGTTACCAGCCTGATCCTCTGTGGACCCGTGGGCAACACGCCCACGCCTCTGCTGGACAGCTGTTGGCTGAGTGACTCACCGGAAAGCCCCGTGTCAGGTGAGATATCAGCATACACGATATTGGTCCGAAATTTCTCCGGCGCCACTGAGAGCCCGGGGATCCGTGACAGTCCCTCAGCCAGCGCCCGGGCGTTTGAATGGTCCTCGGTCATTCGGTCCTTCATCTCATTTAGGGCCACAATACCGGCCGCAGCCAGGATCCCCGCCTGTCGCATGCCCCCGCCCAGCAGCTTCCGAGCGCGCCGGGCTGCAGCGATAAAGTCCTGACTGCCGCACACCAGTGACCCTACCGGAGCGGCCAGGCCCTTGCTCAGGCAGAAAGTCACTGAATCGGCCTTTTCAACCAGTTTGGATGCATCCACACCCAGGGCCGCGGCTGCATTGAATATGCGTGCACCGTCCACATGCACTTTGAGGGAATAACGCTGCGCAAGCCGTCCTATCCCCTCCATATAGGCTGGGTCCAGCGGGCTGCCTGCGCATCTGTTATGGGTGTTTTCCAGAACGATCAGGCGGGTGCGCGGAAAATGGATATTGTCCGGGCGGACCGCTTCTTCCAGGTGGTCAAAGGCGATGGTGCCGTCCGGTTGATTGTGAACGGTCCTGGGATGAATCCCGCCCAAGGCCGATGACCCTCCCTGCTCATAGAGAAAGGTATGGGACCGATGGCCCAGTATCATCTCATCCCCCCGACCGCAGTGCACCAGGAGGCTCACCAGATTGGCCATGGTGCCGCTGGTCACAAACACCGCCGCCTCCTTGCCCATGTGGGCTGCAGCCATGGCCTCCAGCCGGTTGACGGTGGGATCCTCCCCGAAGACATCATCCCCCACCCGGGCATCGGCCATGGCCCGGCGCATGGCCTGGGTGGGCTGGGTCACCGTATCCGATCGCAGGTCTATAAATCGCATGCCGACTCCTTATGGGTACACATTCAGGCACTGGAGGGTTCCGCCTCCAAATTCCACCATGGCCTCGGCTGCAACGTCCAGACCCTCCTTGAGGTATCTGCTCTCGACGCCCGGAACGCTGTAGGCGTAGAAAAGGACATTCACGGTCTCATCCCGCACCCGGGTTTTTTCATCTGCGCCCTGGCAGAGGACACAGACGATCTCCTTTTCATCCCGCAGCACGATCTCCCCTGCCCCGGTGAGCATGTCCCGGCCACCCATCCCCTTACAGGTTTCATCCTTTTGGGCCATGTCCAGGGTCAATCCCCCTTCGAACCGGTCAAAATCCGTGACCGCCACCAGTATGCCTGCACACATCTCGGCCATGAAGTGGGCATCCACCATGAGGTTATATCTGGGAAACCCGCTGTTGATGGTTCGCTTCAGATGGCCCGGCAGGGGACAGTCATGGCCGAAGTCCTTGAAAAACCGATCATATATCTCGATGCGCTCTGTGATCTCTTGAAGCTGCTCCCGCTTGCGCATCTTTCTCAGGCGTTTCCGCTTATACTGGTCAAAACCGGGTGGATTGGCTCCATTGACACATTCGGAGATCAGGGTCAGGCCGAAGGCAAGATCGCCATAGGTCTCCATGAAACGTGATGATTTTGAAAAACGGATGGGGCTCTCCATTCATATCTCCATTTTGAAGGGTGAACATTCAATGCGGAAGTGTTTTCAATTCCATGTTAGCCGTTATGGGTTCGGTGCGCCTACACCGTGTACAATATGACGAGACACCGGGTTTTTGCCTTGGACAGGCTCTTCAGCTTGTGCGGGATATCCGAGTTGAAACGGATGCACTCTCCGGGTTTGAGCACTTGCACCTTTCCTCCCAGTGTGAATTCAAGGTCCCCTTCCATTACATAAATGAATTCTTCCCCCTCATGTTTGTATTCCACCGGCCGGTGGGCATGTTGCGATTCGATGGTGACCATGAATCCCCGGAGATGACACTTCTCGGCCCCTGGCGTCAGCGTTTCATAGGAATAGTCCTGAGTCCGCTTCATAAAGGAGCGCACCCGCTGATCCCTAATGATGGTTTGTTCTTCCCTGTGCAGAAATGTGGAGGGATCTATCCCCAGACTGCCTGCCAGACGAACCAGGAAACTCACTGGCGGAGAAATCGCATCCCTTTCCACCTGTTCAATAAACTCCGGCGTCTGGCCCGTGGATTCGGCCAGAAAGGCCGTGGACCAGCCCTGAGCCTCTCTGAGCTTTCGGATCTTCCGGCCAAAGCCGCCCCCGTTTTGAGCGTCCGCACGGATATCTTCCCAGAGCGTATCTGCGAGCCCGCGCATCAGGGTCTGCTTGGCCCTGGCCGTGAGCAGAGGAAGAAAGGTTTTGGCATCAGCCACAATGCCGATGTCTGCCACTTCAAATATGGGAGCGTCCGGGTCCCGGTTGATGGCCACAATGGTGCTTGTTTCCATGATCCCGGCCACATACTGTATGGCGCCCGAAGTCCCTACCGAGAACAGGAGCTTGGGCCTCACGGTCTTGCCGGTCTGTCCGATCAATCGCTCTTCCTCCACCCAGTGCTGGAGCACCGGCGGCCGGGTGGCCCCCACCTCGGCGCCCACGGCCGCAGCAAAATCTCTGAGCTGTGAAAAGCCTTCCATGTCTCCAAGACCTGCGCCGCCCACCGCCACCACTTCAGCCTGCTCCAGTTTTCGATGTTCTACCGGTTCCCGGGTACGGGATATGAGACGGAGGCCTGCGGGCTCTGGATGGTCTCCTGTAGCCAATCGCTTCACCTGACCGGGATTCCCAGCAGCCTCTACTGCAGACAACCGATGGTGCTGGACCGTGGCAAAACCGGTCCTCTCAGGATCAGAAAATGTGATTCGGGTCATGATTTCACCTCCCCAGGCAGGGCACACCCCCACGATCCCTTCCGGGGTCATCTCCATATCCATACAATCCGCAATGAGTCCGGCATTCAGCGTTCGGCAGGCCGTTGCAGCCATCTGCCGGCCCCAGTCGGTGAGGGCAGAGAGTACGAGCATGGGTGCATATTGTTGCACCACCCCGGCCAACGACCCTGCACAACGATCGGATCTGAGATCATAAAATCTTTTATTTTCAAGTATGTATACCTGGTCTGCACCGCAACTCAGGCATACTTTTTCTGCATCTGCAACCCTCATCAAAGAGACCGGACCGCTGTCGTCTTTATGTGCGCCTTTCTCCCCGTCAAAAAGCACCATGGCCGCCTTTCCGTCCACAGCCCCCGCCAGGTCCCGGGCCTTTGCCAGCACATTGAGGCTGAAGCCCAGGAGCCTGTCGTTCCTGAGATCACCGATCACCCATATCTCCTTCAGCATTCCTTTTCCCATGGCTTACCCGATCATTCCAGACTCACAAAGACGGGTTATCAGGGTTTCGGCCTTTTCTCCGGCCTCGCCCTGGAGAAAATTACACGTTCGCCCCTGTTGGGCCTTAGACATGGAAATCACCCGGGTGGCGGATCCAGAGTTCCCCACCGCTTCCGGAGATAAGCCAAGATGTTCCAGGCTCCATACGGTCAGCCGGTCTTCTGCAAAGGCCTCTTCGATGCCCGACAGCGGGATGTCTCGCGGTTCGACCGCACCTGAGTGGACTGTGAGGGCGGCCGGCAGGGAGACCTCAAATACTTCCATAAACCCGTCAGCAGTCCGCTCCACCCGAATCCCTCCCGGTTCATAGGTGATGGAATGGACCTGGGAAACCACGGGCACCTCCAGTAGGACCGCTGTCTGCGGTCCCACCTGGCCGGTGTCGGAATCAGCGGTTCGAATGCCGAACAGGATCAGATCAAACAGGGCCAGTCGTTTAATGGCCGCGGAAAGGGCCGTGGATGTGGCCAGGGTATCGGATCCGGCCAATGCCGGATCGCAAATCAGAACCCCCTGGTCCACCCCCATGGCCAGGGCTTCCCACAGGCCGGCGCGGGAGGCATCAGGCCCCATGGAAAGAGCGGTTACCCGGCCGCCGTGGGTATCCCTGAGGCCGATGGCCGTCTCAAGGACCGGCCGGTCATAGGGATTAAGTTCACACAGATCCTCTGAACGGACAATATCCCCCGCGGGAGGATCCATAATCACCGATTTGATACAGGTAATGATGTGCATGAGTTATCCTTTCCCCATCAGGCCCCGGGCAATAACCATGCGGTGGACCTCAGAGGTTCCCTCATAGATGCGGGTCACCCGGGCATCCCGGTAATACCGCTCTACTGAATAGGACTTAGAATATCCATAGCCTCCGTGAATCTGCACGGCCTGATCCGTCACCCGGCAGGCCGCCTCGGATGCAAAGAGCTTGGCCATGGCCGAGGCCTGTGAAAACGGACTTCCCCCATCCCGGAGCCCCGCGGCCCGATAGGTCATCAGCCTGGCTCCGTCCACCAGAGTGGCCATGTCGGCCAGCATCATTTGCACGGCCTGGTGCTGTTCAATGGGCACGCCGAACTGTCTTCGTTGTTTTGCATAGCGCAGGGCCGCATCAAGGGCCCCCTGTCCGATCCCCACGGCCTGGGCCGCAATGCCCATTCTCCCGGTGTCCAGGGCCTTGAGCCCGATCTTGAGTCCCTCCCCCGGCTTGCCGAGGAGATTCGCTGCAGGTACACGGCAGTCATACAGGCGGATGGAGCTCACCGGGTTAGCCCGCATCCCGCACAGATCTTCAAGATCCCCCACAATGAATCCGGTCGTGCCCCGCTCCGCCACCACCACACCCGGGATTTTCTTTCCCCCGCCCGAATCGATCCGGGTAAAAATAAGACAGATATCCGCAGCCCCCCCATTGGTCACAAAGACCTTGTTGGCATTAAGCACATAGTGATCACCCTTTCGTTCCGCCACAGACTCCAACGAAGAGGCATCGGACCCCGCGTTGGGTTCGGTAAGGCAGAAGGCCCCTATCTTTTCCCCTTTGGCCAACGGAGGGACCCAGGTTTTTTGTTGTTGCTCAGTGCCGAATGCCAGGAGTGGATACAATGCCACACTGTTGTGGACCGTTACACACAGCCCCAAACTGGCGCATACCCGCGAGATTTCCTCAATGATGATGCTATAGCTCAGGGAATCCAGACCGGCCCCTCCCAGGGCCGGAGGAACCTGGATGCCGAAATATCCCAAGCCGCCCATTTTCTCCACCACTTCCCAGGGGAAACGGGCCTCTTGATCGATCCGGCCTGCAATGGGTTCAACTTCACGCTCGCAAAACGCACGCACTGAAAGGCGTACCAGTCGCTGCTTCTGTGAAAGAAAGGTGTCCATAATCTAATCAGCTTCCCATAAAACGGGACAAGTCACATGGGGGGGATTCAGGGGGAGGTATGGGGTGTTTCAGGATTCGGACATCACCATTTTGTGTACACACCCTTTCCC
>JAWLET010000125.1:0-7716 GCA_041685955.1 Desulfobacteraceae bacterium
AGTGAAAAGCAAAGCGGGCAGCAAATCCGGGGCCGGACTCGGTTTCAGCTGGAAATACGATTACTGAATCGCCCCGGATTGCAAAATGAGTGACCGTGTTTTTCACTGGGTTACGGCTTCACCGGGTTCACATGGGCATGGGTCGGCCACTTCCATCCGGATCCGGAATTTCCTCAAGTACCACAGGCTGTTGTTTGATTTCATTTGACCTTCAAAACAGTTTTTTCTACACTCTGTCCCCATACAGCCATCCGGCTGGGACCCAATCCGCAACCCGTGCTCAGGTTTTCGGCGGAAAAGCCTGACACCCTATACGGATAAGAACCATAGGGCTTAGATGCAATAAAACTGTTCGCCTTTTTTGATAGGCGCTAAAAACACTGACTTTAAAGGGGGTAAACCATGGGAAAAGGGGATCGACGAAGCAAACGGGGCAAAATCTGGCGCGGGAGCAACGGCAATACGCGTCCCAAAAGGAAAAAAACCATCCGAAAAAAGGGGGCATCATCCTAAGGCCCACGGCCGCAACCAAATCAGTGGCCAGTGTTCAGATTTCAGGTTTCAGCAAACAATAAACCCTGACACCCGAAACCTGACACCTGACACCTTTATCGCTAATGATTCAAAGGCGTTAACCTCAACAAAACATCTTCGCTTTTTGCATAGAAGTTTCAATCTAAGACTCTAAGACCTGCGCGATATCCTTATATAGGCGCCTTAAAGCAAGGAATAAGGCATATCTTCCTCGGAATGCGCTCGCTGAGCAGATTTAGATCATTGCAACCGGACACCCCGGGAGTCCCTGATGTCTCAGAAACACACCTATGAAACACTAAAACAGAGGGTTGACCAATTGGAGGAAGCGGTGCAAAAGCACCGGCGGAACGAGACCGTGTTAAGACAACATCTGGACTCGTTGCTCCAGCATGGCTCCCTCCCCATTGTCACGGTGAACAGCGATCACGCCATTACCGCCTGCAATACCTATTTCTCAGACCTTTTCGAGTTTGAAGAACGTGAAGTTTTGGGAAAGAACTTGGACGACCTCATTGCAGGAGATGAGCATCTCAAAGAGGCCACCGCCTATACCCAGAACACGCTGAAAGGAAAGGCGGTTCACGGGGTTGGCAGGCGGTATACGAAAGGTGGAAAAGCCATAGACGTTGAATTCACCGCCGTACCGGTGATCATTGACGGGGAAGTTACAGGGGCTTACGGCATTTATCAGGATGTCAGTGAACAAAAAAAGGCCCAGAAAGCACTTCAAAATGAAAAGGACAAATTTCAGATCCTGGTGGAGCGGGCCCCCTTCGGGATATCTTTGATCCAGGCGGATGGCCGGTATACGTACATCAATCCCAAGTTTACCGACATCTTCGGGTATACCCTGGAGGATATCCCCACAGGCCGGGAGTGGTTCAAAAAGGCGTATCCGGACCGGATGTACCGGAATCAAGTGGTTTCTGCATGGATAAAGGATAAGGAATCAGCAGGGATTGGCGAGTCACGACCGAGACAATGGACCGTCACGTGCAAGGACGGCTCAGAAAAGATCGTTCACTTCGGCTCGGTTACCATGGAAAACGGGGATCAGCTCGTGATGTATCGAGACATTACCGAAGCCAAGCAGCTGGAGGCCCAGCTTTACAAGGCCCAAAAAATGGAATCTCTGGGCGCCTTAGCCGGCGGGCTCGCCCACAATTTCAATAATGTGTTGATGGCCATCCAGGGACGTGCCTCCCTGTTATTGATGGATAAGGACAGTTCTCACCCGGATTTTGATCATCTCAAAGGCATCGAGGAATATGTTCAAAGTGCGGCCGAGTTGACAGGAGACCTTCTGGGCTTTGCCCGGGGCGGAAAATACGAGGTTAAGCCCACCGACCTAAACCAACTTCTGGCCCATGAGAACCGGTTGTTCGGGCAGACCAAAAAGGAAATTACCATCCATGAAAAGTTTGCTGAAGATCTCTGGAGTGTGGAGGTGGACCGGGGTCAGATTCAGCAGGCGTTGATGAATCTTTATGTGAATGCCTGGCAGGCCATGCCGGGCGGGGGCACGCTCTACATTCGGACCGAAAATGTTATCCTGAATCCAGAGCATGTCGACCCTTTTGAGGTCAGTCCCGGCAGATACGTCAAATTGTCGGTGACCGACACGGGCGCCGGCATGGACGCAGCCACCCGGGAGAAAATCTTTGACCCTTTCTTCACCACCCGAAAGATGGGTAAAGGCACAGGCCTGGGGCTGGCCTCGGTGTACGGTATCATCAAGAACCACGGCGGCTTTATCACCGTGGACAGTGAGAGGGGAAAAGGCGCCACTTTTTATATGTATCTCCCTGCAGCCGAGGCAGCGGCGATTGCATCGGAAGATCACTCCGGAGAGGTGGTGGCCGGCCAGGGCACCATCCTGCTCGTGGACGACGAAGAGATGATCATTGCCGTGGGTCAGGCAATGTTGAGAAAACTGGGGTACCATATTCTGGTGGCGAGAAACGGTACCGAAGCCCTCGACATGGTGAACAATGCGCACAGGGCAAATTCAGAAGCGGATTCCCCGCATGGACCGCAATCCCTACCGCCTGTGCCCGATCTAATCATTCTGGACATGATCATGCCCGGCATGGGGGGTGGAGAAACCTGCGAGCAATTAAAACAAATCGATCCAGACATAAAGGTCCTCCTCGCCAGCGGATACAGCCTCAATGGTCAGGCCCAGAAGATCCTGGATCGGTACTGTGACGGGTTTATTCAGAAGCCGTTTGACATCAAAACGCTTTCCCAGAAAATACGGGAACTGCTTTAAGGCACCCAACAGACCATGACGGATACCTCCCATCGCCTGCACAACTGGTTCAAAACACATCGATTCCTTTTCTTACTCATCACCATCATGCTGCTGTTCATCATCCATCCCCTGACCGAGGAACTGGTCAGGATCAGCTTTATCCTGGACATTTTCCTTTCAGCCGTCCTCTTGTCCGCAATCTATGCCGTGGGTCAGAAAAAATCGGCCCTCATCTTTGCTCTTTTAACGGCCCTGCCCGCATCTTTTGCCCACTGGATCTACTGGTTTGTGAAAATCCCGGCCCTCCATCTCATTGATGTGTCCTTTACCATGGTCTTTTGGGCCTTTGCCACCTTCACCATCGTGCAGCATTTGTTTAAACAAAAGCGGGTCACCGCGGATCTGATCCGGGGCGCCGTCTGCGGCTATTTCCTCATCGGATTGATGTGGGCATCCGCCTATGCCTTTCTTGAGACCCTTGCCCCCGGTTCCTTTGATCCCGGCAGTGCTCAAGCGCTGGATATGAACAGTCTGATATACTTCAGTTTTGTCACCCTGTGCACAGTGGGCTACGGCGATATCATCCCCCTGACCAATCAGGCACGGATGCTCTCCGTCCTGGCGGCGGTTATGGGGCAGATGTATCTCGCCGTAAACATTGCGGCCCTGGTGGCCATCAAAATCGCCCAGTCATCCAACAAAAACTCCACCTGACCCAACGCCTGCATCCCCACCCCCATCACACGCCGCTTTCGTTCCCCTTTTTAGAGGTCATTATCCAGGTTGCGACTCTATGACTTCCCACGACCACGTAGACCAAGAATAAGGCCAGCAGACCCCCCCCCAACATCCGGGGATCCCGGACCTTGATAAGGTAGGCAGTGACCAGCAGGATCAGAAAGCCCGTTAGAATGACCACTACCCGAGGTATCCAGGGAAGAATGATACGGCCGAAATGGACGAAGCGGATATGGCTGATCAACAGATAAGACGTCATACAGATCACCACCCACGTGACCCAGTAGTCCTTCCAGAAAAGCGCTGTGCCCAGGGCCACAAGGGCCCCGGCCGGACTGGGAAGCCCATTGAAGGTCCCGTATGGGATGTCCTTGTCCATTTTGTCTTTGATCAAAAATCGCAGAAGTCTGTAGGCGACAGCAAAAAAATAAAGCGCAGCCAGAATCATGGCATAGAGCTTTAATTTGCCCAGCATGAGTATCAACAGGGCCGGACACAGCCCGAAGCTGGTGAGGTCGGCAATATCATCAAACCATGGGCCGAATTTTGTGCCCCCGTGTTTTTGTGCCATCCGGCCGTCAAAAAGATCAAAGACCTGCCCGGCCAAAACGGCCAATGTTGCCAGCACATAGTGTCCTCTGAGCACGAGACCTATTCCCAGGATGCCACACACCAGGTTGAGCAGGGAGAGAATATCCGCGTAAAACCGGTTGGGGATGGTCTTAAATACGATGGACGCCCCGGACATGATAATGCACAGATAGAGGAGCTGAGTGGTAAACTTGGGTACCTTCAACGAATCTTCCAGGATAGCGCAGTAGATGATAATGGCAAAACAAAGGACGGCCTTGATTTTACCGAAATTGTTGGCCTGGACAGAAAACTGCGTAAACCGTTTGAGGATATATCGAACCAGAAATTGGCCTGCGAACTCTATCCCCACCAGGACCCACACGGCCTGCACGGGAAGCACCCCGAGATAAGCAAAAATAACCATGGGCGGAAGATAGGTAAGCTTGTCGCATAAGGGATCAATTTCCTCACCGAACCGGGTGATGAGGTCGCACTGGCGGGCCACCAGTCCGTCCACGCCATCAAGGAATGCGGAAAATGTAAAAAACAGGATGCCCAGAAAATACGCTTCCCACAGAAAATAGAGGAGAATGCCCAAAAGCCCTATGAACAGGCGCCATACGCAGATCGCATTGGGATGAAGCGTACTGTGGTTTCCCACAAAACGCCTGACTTGAGGCCGCCTGAGGGCCAAATAGATCCCCCCGTACAAAATGGAGGAAATCAGTATGGCGATCAGTATAAAGAGTGTTCTGTCCATCAAAACCTACACAATTTATTTAAGGGCCATCAACTGCTTCCAGGTTCCCCGCTGTAAAAAACTGCCGGGGACATTTTTCTCCATCTCTTCAAACAGGCGGTAGGGTGTGGCAAACGTCATGACATCCGCTTTGAGTATCCGTTTTACCGCCACCCGGGCAGAGATGTCATTACGGTTTCAATACAACACTTACAAGAAAAATACAACTCAGGTCAATGAGAATGAATCGGTTGGAAAAACGGCTACGAAATTCTTAATACCTTATGAGCGCTGCAAAACATCCCGCATCCGGTTGTACTCCTCTTCGCTGATCTCCCCGCGCGCATAACGGGTCTTGACGATCTCCAACGAGTCCCGGGTATCCTTGAAAGAAGACTCCTTTTCCGGGCCTGAAAATCGGAACAACCGGACCCCCAAATACACCAGCCCGGCGATAACCATTCCCCATATGAGAATGGACAAAATACCGCCCGGGAAGAACCCGCCGCCCATTCCGGAAAAGAAGGGAAAGTAGGAACAGCCGCCGCCCATGGCGCTCACCTCCTTTGAAAAAAAAGGGGAACCCATCAGGTTCCCCAGGATATGGTTGATGATTACCAGGACCTATGCCCCGGACCCCTGCCGCCGTAACCACCGCGGTACGGATTTTTTGGCCCAAAATTACCTTTCGGACCATAACAGTACGCATTTCGCGCTCCACCATACGAACCCGGTGCATTCAGCTCGTATTCTCCCGCCTTGGTACGGAGCTGCTCGCGCAGCGATTCAATGTCAGCGGAAAGGGCGGAGGCCTTTTGCGGATCCGGGTTGTCCTGGCGCATCACGGCCCGGTACTCCCCTTGTTTCGCAGCAAGCTGCTGCCGGGTTTGTGCTGTTTCATTCATGAACTTCTCGTAGCTCTCCGCCTTCGCCGGACTTTCAGGTGTGTTACCACCGTACCATCCGCCGCCCTGTCCCCGGCCTCCGCAGTAACCGCCTCCCCAGGCCATAGCCTGAGCAGAGAACAGTCCCAAAGAAACCACGGTAATTGTTGCGATCATGAGCTTTTTCATTGTCTTTCTCCTTTCCTTTTGGTGTTTTTGGTTTTGGTCCTTGCACTTCTAAAAAGCCCTGCCGTTTGCCTTTGTATAGAGCAAGGGGTGTGCCAAAACCAATCAGTGAAAGATAACCCGTTGCTTTTACTTGATTTATTTTGTTCGTTTATCGTTCTTGGAAAATTTATCTTGATAAACCTCCACAAAGTGTGTATTTTTTAACCAGTTTGTCCGGGCTGATGCGTGCCACATGATTAAAATGGGCACAGTATGATGCAGTTGGCAAGGAAGGATATGCTACCAAAAGGCTGTGTGAGACTGAAATTATCAAGGAATCGAAAAGAAATGCCCCGAGCCTCGCTGAAATCGATCCTGGAGACACTACGCCTGAAAAAGGCCTCTCCTCAGGCACTACCGGCATCTCCCTCGAACATACACGGATTAATCAGGCGCTGATTATTTTGAGCGAGTCGGTTCCATGCGTGTCCTGGGTTGATTCATCCTCTACCAAAATCATCCTCTCGTCTTTTTCAAGCATCCCAGCCTTGGCCAGAAAGCGCATGGCCCTATCGGCAAAGGCACTTGTTTCAAAGTCAAGGTAAACAGGATGAACCCCGTAAGACAGGGCCAGGAAATGATTCGTCTTTTCATCGCCTCCACAGGGAAGTATCCAGCAGTCTGGTTTGAACCTGGAGATAAGGCACGGGGCGCCCTTGCTTTGCGTGTGGGTCAGTATATAGCGCACATTCAATGCGTTCGCAGATTCGACGGCACTCAGGGATACGATATCCTCAACACCGGCCTTGTTGGAACCCGCACCCGTCCTGAAGTATGCGGACAAATCGGCCAAAGTCCTGATGGCTTTCCGTTCCCGTTCGGCGGATATTGCGATGTTAGCGATCATGTGAACCGCTTCCACAGGATATCTTCCCATGGCCGTCTCTTCGGACAACATCACGGCATCTGTCCCGTCCAGAATCGCATTGGCCACATCGGATACCTCTGCACGGGTCGGCCGGATATTCTCGGTCATGGATAACAACATCTGCGTCGCTGTGATCACGGGCCGGCCCAAAAGATTTGCCTTGTTGATCAGCTTTTTCTGAACCGCAGGAACGTCCTCTATGGGGATTTGAACCCCCAGGTCGCCGCGCGCAATCATGATCGCATCTGCCGCAGAAAGAATCGCATCAAAATTTTCAACAGCCTCGGCTCGCTCGATTTTGGCAACCACATACGCGGATTGCCCCCTTTTTTGTGCAAATCCCTTTACCTTGCGTATGTCATCTGCTGTCTCCGCAAATGAAACACCAAAGGCATCTACGCCCTCCTGGAGGGCAAAAGCGACGAACTCGAGGTCCGTATCGGACACCGCATCGGCAAATAGTTTTACCCCGGGAACATTCAGTCCTTTGTGGGAAAAGAGCGGGCCGCCGATGACCGTTCGACAGAAGACCTCCTCTCCGGACACCTTCTCCACCTGGAGCTGAATGAAGCCGTCATTAAGGAAAATCAGGCTTCCAGGGGTTACACTCTCCGGCAGTCTCTTATACTCAACAGGTATCTGATTGGGTGTACCCATAAGGTCTTTGACGGTCAATATGACCGCTTTCCCTTTTTCCAGCAGGAGCGGCTCATCCAGGAGTTTCCCGATTCGTATCTTGGGACCGGGAAGATCCACCATAATCATACAATGACGCTGGAGCCTTTCCGCCACAGCGCGTATGCGGCGGATATCCTCCCCATGCCCCTCTAAAGTTCCATGGGCGAAGTTGAGCCGCGCCACATTCATTCCCTGCAGAAGTAAGCGCTCCAAAACA
>JAWLET010000006.1:0-32189 GCA_041685955.1 Desulfobacteraceae bacterium
GGAACAGCAGGAAGACAAAATTCAGTTGTTAATGGGGATGACCAAAGAATATGAAAAACAGCTCCCCAGGCTGGCCATGGCGGCACTGAACCGCACAGCAGATCTCTATTTTTCGTCAGACCGATGGCAACAGGCAAAATCCGCATACCGGGAGGTCATCACCCGGTTTCCCATCATGAACACCCAAAGCGCTGCCGCCAGACTGGCCCTGGCTGAGAT
The DNA here is from genome assembly GCA_041685955.1 of Desulfobacteraceae bacterium. Taxonomy (GTDB): domain Bacteria; phylum Desulfobacterota; class DSM-4660; order Desulfatiglandales; family Desulfatiglandaceae; genus JAIPDZ01. The sequence goes on from JAWLET010000006.1 coordinate 220, forward strand.
CCTTTACCGTGAGGAGCGGTTCCGTCAGGCACTGGATCTATACGAGACGGAAATGGGTGCACGGACGTACGAGGACAGTCTCTATGGACTGATCCGTGATGCATACATAAAAAAGTCCCTTGATGCCGCGGATTTCCAGTATCGTCTGGGGGAGGTCCCTTCTGCCCGGAATGATTATATCAATCTGATTCGGGAGGATTATTCCCTTGTGAGGGCCCACCGGGGATACATCAAGTGCGCAGCAGCCAGAAAACAGATCCCCAAGGTATTGGCCCGTTATCGGAATCAACTGAAGCAGACCCCTGACCATCCGGTGAGCCTGTATGCCACAGGACTGTGTCTTACGTATGTTCCAGGGGTGGATGCGCTGAAAGAGGCCCGTTCGTTGGTCACCAAGGCCATTGAACAGGACGGTCAGGTAGCCTATTTCCACCAGACACTGGGATATACGGACGAGGTATTGGAAACCGTCCACGGCAAATCCGGAGGGCTGGAAAAAGCGCTTGAATCCTATCAAAGGGCCTACTTTCTGAACAATCCGCACAAAGATCCCAAGAACTCGGCAGACCTGGCATTGAACCTGGGGAATATCTATTTTCTGCTGGGGAATTTTTCCAAGGCATATGCCTATTACGCCAAGAGACTGGAGTCAGACTTTCCCTTTGATCAGGCCCGGACCGAGATTCTTTTCTATCGCCGTCTGGGTGCAGCTGCGTTTCAGCTGAGAAATCCGGTCAAAACCATAGCAGCATACAAAAAGGCCCTGAATCTTATCCAGGCGCGAATCGATCCCAAACATGCTTCTGAGATATTGGGAAAAATCAACAGCCGGATATTTGGCACAATCATCACACCGGCACTGAAAAAACCGGGGATAGCAGAACGCGCCCGGGCGGTGGGGGAAAAGCAGGCCGCCATAAATCAGGACCTGTTTGAAGCAACCGGTCGATCGGTGGGGCAGTTGCCGGATCCGGCTTGGCCCAAATATAAAGAAGCCATGGAGACCATTATTGAGAGGCAACAAGAACTGCTTGAGCAATTCCCCCCGCTTTTGGCTCAAACCGGGAAAGAGGAGGATGAAACGCAGCCCATTGAAACCCTCGCTTATATGATCACCAGGGCCGAAGATGCCCTGAATCAGCCGGAATCCCTTTTACAGCTAAGGGCCGAAATGCTGGACCGGCTGGCACTCGCCTACCAGGAGGAGGGCAACTGGAAGGAGGCCCGCAAACAGTTTACACGCGCCTACTCTCTCAACGAGGGGCTTGGCCTGGTTAAAAACCTTGCTGCCAGCCAGCGTTCCCTGGCCTACAGCGCATATATGGAGGCAGGCCAATGTACGGGAGACGAAAAACGTCACATGCTGCAGACTGCGCTAAAGGAGTTTACATCGGTCCTTCACCTGGTCGACCAGTATGGTGTCAAAGACAACAAAAACGGTCAGGATGAAAAAAGTCCCTCAAAGGGAAAGGGTTCACTCATGAGCATTTCCCTTGATATAGCCTTGGACAAAACCACCGCCACCCAGGCCACGTACGGGTTCACCGCGGATCAGGAAAAACGGCTGGCCAGGACTTACATTTCCCGCATAGCGGTTGAACTGGGGAAGCTGGGTCCGGCGGAAACAGACATGGAGGCGGTGCTTTCTGTTTACGCCTCCCAGCCTGTGATCCCGGAAGCGGATATCTACGGCACATCGCTGCTCTATCATCGAGCCGGTCATCTGGCGTATGCGCTACATGATCCCGTCAACGCCTTCCACCGGTTTAAGACATCAGCGGAACTATCCCTGCGACTCAATAATCCCGTCAGTTCAGCGCTCAATGTAACCAACCTGGCCCACGCCCTTGCCAGCATGTCCAAAGAGGATCGAGCAACCGGGCCCTTTCTTCCCGGACTCCGTGTCCTGGACAGGCGGACGATCCGCCTTCTGAACACCCGTGTTGATGTGCTTAAACCTGATGTCATCCCCGCATATCATAACACCATGGGCGTGCTCTATTTGAAGACGCCGCCCGAAATCGCTGACCCGGCCGTTTTTTCGGCAATCGGGGAGATGGAGGCCCTCAGGGCCGCGGGAAAGCATTTTTCCCGGGGACTGAAATACCTTAAGACCAAAGAGCCTGTTCCGTCTCGAAAACTCCTCAAAATCTTGACCGCGCTTCATCTCAATATGGCCCAGGTGGCATCTGAACTTGATGACCCTGAAGAGGCGGCACGCCAGCTTGATGAGGCCCTTCGTACGGCCCGACAGGCCATGTTACCCGAATATGAATGGCGGGCCCTGGCCCAAAAGGGCCGGCTGGATGACGCGTTAGCGGTTCTGACCTCCGTGCCCATCCTAAGGGCCGGATGCGGCCCCCAGGAAATCACCCGGTGCTTCAGGCCCCTTGTTTTCCGGCTCATTAATGAAGATCAACCTGAGAAGGCATTCAACCTGATGGAACGGATTTCAGAAATCGAAAGGGTCCACAGACTAAGCCCGCTCCTATTGGGCCATATTGCCAAATCCGAACAGGATCTTCTGGTCCGTATCTACCCGAGGCTGATCCGCATTCAACACCTAAAGACAGGTCTTAAAGATGCCGGTGATGCCAAGGCCCATCTGAAAAACAGGCTCCAAGAAGAACAAAGGCTGCTCAACATTGAATTGGGAAACGGGCGGGAAAAAATGCCTTCAATTGCCCGGTTGAGCACCTCTGAATCCCTTCAGGACAGAATCATGATCCTCCTGGGTGCGGCCTTTCTGACCGAGAAGGCAGCAGATAAATGCGTGGGAAAGGCCACAGAAGCGCAATTCCCTGAATTGAAAGCCCGCTATCAGGAGCGAGCGAAGGCATATACATCCGCCCTGGCAGAGCTTAAAAAAGCCTCCAGCACAGAAGGAGAGAGAGAGATCGGGGCCCTGTTCGCCCCTGATCCTGCCCAAGCCGTCGATATCATGGAAAACCTCCCGAAACATGCCACCCTTATCCGGTTGGCGGGCCCCGATGAGACCAAAGACAGCTGGCACTCACTATCCGTCACCCCTGAGGCGATCACGCCCGCCTTATGGGGACGGCAAAACTCAATTGAACCCGGTAAAGGGCTTCATATTATCGCCTGGGAAGACCTTGAGGCCCTCCCCTCCCACATCACCTCGCCCGCGGCCTTGAGCGCCACCCATCTGTTTCGGTGCATCAGGAATAAAAAGCCATTTAAACGTCAGGTATTTTCGCTTGCCTACCAGGACCCGCTTCCCCAACCCTTTGTCCAAGAATCCATCCCCCTTTCATCCGCACAGACGGATCTCTTCCAGGCGCTTGAGGGGGTAAACAGCCTGATCGTAAACACCCCTGTACACCGGACCGCATCCGTTCCCACCCGCCCGGGAGAGACCCCTGTCCCGTTTATGGCACTAAAAATGGACCGGGGGCGATCCCTTCCCCTTGTCGAACTCAAAGATAAGGCGTCCAATGTCTCCCTGGCCATATTTCCCAAGGGTTCAATGGCTGATGTCTATCCTCTGGCACACTTTTTTTCCCTCTTACAGGTACCCACTTTATTGCTGACCCGTGACCCAGGGGAAGGCGCCTCATTCGTGGAACCTTTTTTCCGCGCTTACGGGGACGCCTCAGCACTTGATGCCTTTTCGGCCGTCAAATCGGGGCGGATCCGCCCTGCCCAAGAGAAAGGGGCCAAGGGATCAGCAACCCGGGACTGGCTGCAGATCGGCTACTGGGGGCTGACGCCGGACCAGGCCCGTGTTTTCGCCAAAAATCAGTTCACCCGGTACGTGAAAGACGGGATCGGTTCATTTCAAAAAGGAAAGCCGGGCAAGGCCCTCGCTGACTTTGAAAATGCCTTGATGGTGGCCCGGGAGGACACTGAACTGAACCAATATGTGCCCAAGCTGCACACCTATGCCCGTGAGAGTGCATTCTCATCCGGGCAGTTTGAAAAGGCACGCAGTCATGCCAAGGCCCTGGTCGCCCTTCTGGCTGAACAGAATCCTGATTCAGAGGCCTACGCTGCGGCCCTCCTGAAACTGGGTCTGGTGGATGCCCGGCTTGAAACCTATGAACGGGCTGTCCCCAATCTCGAAAAGGGGATTGAGATCATGGCCAACCTCGAGCTGGGTGAAGCGCGGGTGTCGGCCTTGACCGACCTGGGACTGGTACTTGAAAATGCCACGGACTACCAGAAGGCCCTCGACCAGTTCGAATCCGCCGCATCGCTGATTGGATCTCTGAACAAGCCTCAGCTCATGGCCAGGCAATATATGCGTATGGGGCGGATCTATGATCTCAGATTGAGCCGGTATGCCCGGGCCAAAATAAGCTATAAAAGGGCCTATGATATCTATGAGACATTGGGGCAAAAAGAGAATATGGCCCAGGCTCTTTTGGATATGGGCAGGTCTTGCCGGCTCCTGGGCAATTTCCAGGAGGCTGAACATAATTACCAAGCAGCATTGCGGTTCATCGAAAAAGGAGAAAATAATCTGAGACTGAAGGCCAATGTGCACATGGAGCAGGCCAACAATGCCTGGTTCCAGGCAAGATACCAGGAGGCCTTTGAGCTCCAGGACAAGGTCCATCGCCTGGCGGAACAGAATGACTGGCCCCTGGAACAGGTCATGGCCCTGAATACCTCAGGCCTCATCTGGTGGACCCTGGGCGACCATGAGCGGGCACTGCGGGAACTGAAAAAGGCCCTGGATCTGGCCGAGACCCTGCGCATCCGGAAAGATGAAAAGGCCACCACGTTAAACAACATGGGCCTTGTCTATCGCCATATGGGGGACTTTCAACAGGCCCTGGATGTCTTGGACCAGGCCCTCGATATTGACAGATCACTCAACTCCCGCTGGGCCATGGCCTATGATCTCAAAAACCAGGCCATGACCTATCTCATGATGAAGGATCCGGAAAAAGCGCTCCCGCTTTTCAAGGACGCACTCAAGATGGCCCGAGACATAGGGAATCAGATCAATGTGGCCAAAATCCTGCTGGGCTATGGTCAGGCCCTGGAGCAACACCGGGAGGAGGGAAAAGCAGAAACCATCTATAGAAAAGCCCTTACCCTTTCACGCTCCATGCATCTTCAGGAGACCCAGTGGCGCGCCCTGTTTGGGCTGGGTAGATTGAGCCTGTCCCTGGGGAACCGGCAGGAGGCCCGCGATTTTCTGACCCGTGCCATGGAGGTTATCGAGGGTGTGAGGAGTGAAATTCGGCTGGACCAGCTCAAAGATGGATTCATGCGCGGGAAAATGAGTGTGTACGAAACCCTGGTTTCCTTGCTGGTGGAGATGGGGAAACCTCGTGAGGCCTTCAATATTGCCGAACGCTCCCGGGCCCGAAACCTCATTGATCTTTTGGGGAATCAGCGGCTCACCCTTAAGGGCGCCGTTGACCAAGCGCTTTATGACCAGCAGAAACAACTCAAATCAAGAATCCGTGAATACGAGGCCCTGCTCGTCCAGGCAGAAAACGAGGCGGAACAAAAAACCTATGAAAAGGGATTCAACAGGGCAAGTGACCAATACAGGGACCTCATGTTGCGGATCCAGGCTGAACATCCTGAGTTGGCCACGCTGGTTTCGGTGAACCCGCTTACCCTGAGGAAGATTCAAGATCTCATTGAGCCCGGGGTTGCACTTTTGGCCTTTTATGTGGTGCCTGATCAAGTCTTCTGTTGGGTCATTACGCCGGAATCCGTAAGGCTTCTGGTCACACCTTTGGGAAGGGAGACCCTGAGGGAAGCCATCCTCGATTACCGCCGAATGCTTCAGAACCTCGAACCGACCGAAAAGCTTTCAAAAACGCTTTATTCATGGGTTCTCTCCCGCGTTCGGCCCCAACTGGAATCGGTCAACACGCTGGGAATCGTACCCCACGATGCCCTCCATCACCTGTCCCTGGCAACACTCTATGACGGCAAAAACCATATGGCGGACCGGTTTGCACTTTTTTATCTGCCCAGTGCAAGCGTGCTCAAATACACCCGGCAGAGAAGAAGCCCGGAGAAATCGGTCAATGTATTGGCCATCGGGAATCCCGATCTCAAAAATCCGGCTCTTGAACTTCCCTTTGCCGAACATGAAGTCGCCTCCATCGGGTGGAATTTCCCCCAGATTACGGTTCTCACCGGTGATAAGGCCACCGAAAGCTGGGTGGTACGTCATATGGGAGACTTCGGGGTTGTGCACATGGCCTCCCACGGCGAGTTTGATCCCATCAACCCGCTCTTTTCAGCCATAAAACTGGCCAAAGCTCCTCAGGACGATGGGGAACTGGAAGCGGCCGAGATCTTCGGCCTGCGCCTTCGGGCGGACCTGGTGATGCTGAGTGCCTGCCAGACCGGATTGGGCAAGGTAACGGCAGGAGACGATGTTATCGGTTTGAACAGGGCCTTTTTATACGCGGGCACCCATGCAATCATCTCCAGCCTGTGGCGGGTCAGCGATATCTCAACAGCCATGCTGGTGAAGCAGTTCTACAGGGACTATACATCCAAAAACAAGGCAGACAGCCTGAAGCATGCCATCTCGCACGTCAAAAACCGGTATCCTCACCCCGGGTACTGGGGAGCCTTTGTGCTGGTGGGGGATTATCAATAATCATTGACGACCATTGATTCATGGTTTAAAATTTGGTCTTCGGCGCTAAAAAGAATGCCCAATTCAATGATGAGGGTTGACAGATGAAAAGGCACCACATTCCCGCTATGGTCTGGGTAATACTAGGGCTTTGCTGTACGTGGGTCCATGCGCAAACCACCCTATGGGTTTCCTCGGAAGGGTCCAAACTCAAGTCAGAACACACTGCCGTGTCAGAGACTTTGAAAACGCTCCCCATGGGAACCGAAGTCAGCGTGTTGAAAACCGAGGACCGGTGGCACTACATCCGGACCCCGTCCGGTGAGGAGGGATGGATGTATCGCGGCAGGCTGTCGGATTCGCCTCCTGAAACCCAAGCGGCAGATGAGGGAACAGACCTGTTTGCAGGGCTTACCGGAAGCGGCATTCAGGCGGATGAAGCGGATACGGCCCGAAGCATCAGAGGGCTTTCCAAAGAAACAGAGACCTATGCAAAGCGCCAGAACACACCCGAGAAATACCAGGAAGCTCTGGATCAGGTCTTGGCCATGCGAATTACGGAAAAGCAACTGCAAGCCTTTTTAAAGGCAGGTCAAATCGGGGAGTATGCAAAATAGTAGGTCAGGTGTCACAGGCTTTAGCAAATCCCGAAAACCGGCACCTCGGGCGGGATTCACTGAACAGGTACGACCAAAAGCCTGCGTTGGGAGATCGTCATGAAAATAATGAACCATGGGGTTGTGGTCCTTCTCATGTTGTTGTTGGGACTTTGCCTTTCCCCTGCCTATAATACCGCAGCATTACCAGAAAGTTCACCTCTGTCCTCGGAGAATAAGAAAGCATCCGGGGAAAACCGCAAAGGGGGCCACATCCGGATTACAGGGCTCTTGGACAAGTTGATGGATCCCGAATCAAAAGAGAGAAAGCTGCTGGAGGGTGCGTCCACTGTTTTGAGCGCCGCCGGCGACATCGATTATGAATCTGAGCGAACCATAGGCGAAAGTCTGGCCCTGGAGGGATTCCGCCGCTACGGCATGCCTGTAGATAATCCCGAGCTTCAGCAATACGTCAACCTGGTGGGAGTTGCTGTGGCCCGAAACAGCCAGCGTCCCAGTATTCCGTACGTCTTTGTGGTGGTGGACAGTCCCCTGCAAAATGCCTTCAGCTGCCCGGGCGGGATCATTTTTATCTCTCAGGGGCTCCTGACCACCATCCAGGATGAGGCCCAGCTGGCATGTATACTGGCCCATGAGGTGGCGCACGTGGGACACAAACATGCCCTCAAATCCATAAAGCGGGCCCGGTTTTTCAAAGGAGTGGGAAAAATCACCTCTGCCACCATGGCAGGGGAAAAGGGAAAGCAGTTTGAATCCATGATCGGTGATCTGCAGAATATCCTTTTTGACAAGGGGCTGGATCAAAACATGGAGTTTGAGGCGGATATGAGCGGCATGAAAACGGCCTATCGCACCGGCTATGACCCCCGGGGTATGCTCCAGGTTTTACAGCGGCTGCGGGACATCGAGGCCCAATCACGAAAACAAGGATCCTGGTTTTCCACCCATCCGCCCCTCACAGAGCGGATCAAAAAGTGTGAAACGCAGCTGAATCAATATCCGGATGCTGCGCAACTGACCCATGAAAGGGATCGATTCAACGCACGGGTCAGATAGGCATCCCTTACTCCCACCGGCCATTGTCCCGCTTTTGCAGATCCACGTATTCCACCCTCCCCTGCTCATTGATGAATGACGTCAATAACCAGTTCACCACACTGATCACTAAGGCCCCCAATACGGCTGACCAGAATCCGTGTATCTGGAACCCCGAGATCACCCCCGAGGCCATCTTCAGAATGACTGCATTGATGATGAAGGTGAACAGTCCCAGGGTCAGGACGTTGATAGGAAGGGTCAGGATAAGCAGGATGGGCTTGAAAAACACATTTAAAACCCCCAGGATGGCGGCCGCAAAAAAGGCGCTGAAAAAGCCGCTCACCTCTATGCCGCCGATCAGGTAGGCGGCAATGGTGATGGCCGCAGTCAAAATCAACCATCTGACGAGCAATCCCATGGCGATGTTCTCCTATAGCACTTTTCGACAGGACCCGAGCAACGGAAGCGCTGGACTTCGGAAGGGTCGTTTTGGCGCAGACCATTCAGGACACAGCGTTTTCTCCAGCCGGCAGCGTCTCAATGGGTTGGGTAAGCAGGAACTGGCCCTTTTCAATCCAGTCTTTGAGCAGGTTGGCGATCTCAAGGGCCCTGACATACGATGACAGCGGTACCGTAGGCACATCCTGCCCGTTAAAGGAAATGGTCCCGCTTTTGAGTTGTGCATAACTGATCGTGCCCAGACTGACGGCCTCACCTTTGGGATAGTCATTTCCATAATCGATGATCTGGGTATAGAGCGCCTCATCTGAGACCCCGGTAAACCGGGCGATATCTTCATTAAGAACCGGGATGGGGACGCCCACGCCCACGGCAAGGGAACACCCGTAACCCAGCATGCTGACACCGGCTACCCATCGAGGATCCATTGACTTCAGGTCTCCCATGACCATGAGAGTGCCTGAAGGACTCAGGGGCGTACCGTTATCGGCCCTTGCCACCCCTGGATTATGCTGGGTTCCAGGACCGATAATGTACCCTGTGGTTCCTCCCAAAAAGATTCTGGAGCCCAACCCCAGGGTCATATACAAGGGGTCATTCAACAGTGGGCTTAGCTGACCCGAGGTGGAATAATTGGCATTTCCGCAGTTGGGTCTCAATACCCCCATATAGGTATAAATGGTCTTTGGGGTCAGATTGATGGCACAATTATAGTTCTGATAGGCGTTTCGGGGGTTGAGCAGCGTGGCAGAGTTAAGATCCTGAAGCGTCACTCTCTTTTTGAGGCTGCGATTGGGATAACAGTCCGTACCATAGGCCGTGGCCCTGAGTTCCACCTTTTTCCCGGCCACCAGGTCATGAATCACATGACCGCCCCCGTATTTAAATTGACCCGGATGCACACCGTTCAGGGGATCATCTTCAGCAGGCTCTGCGGCCCCGATGTAGATGTCCACCGCGGCCAGGCCTGCATAGGCTGGAACGCTGTTCAACGACACCCTGGAGGCCTTGATCGCCGGTTGTACAGGCCCGAAATTGACGAAGGCCCCTGAGGAGCACATGGGCGCGAAAGTTCCGGTGGTTACCACATCGATTTCCCGGGCAGCCTTTTTCGCTCCTTTTTCCTTGACGATTCCGGCCATCTGATCGGCCGTGACCACCACCACGTTGCCATCCTGGATTCTTTTGTTGATCTCATCAATCGTTTTGGAGACCTTCTTTTTCGCCATCCTGACACCGTCCTTTACATAAAATTATCTTTTTATTATAGGACCTGTGATCCTTTATGACAACAAAAAGATTCGGTCTTTGCTCTATTGCCGATAAACTACCCGCCGCCGGAGAATAAGACTGTCTACATCCGGAGGATTGAACGCGCTTTTCTTGACTTTCCAGCCGCCTTATACGAAAATGATAATGTAAAGGAGGACATGGGGCAGACCGAATCCCATAATGCAGAATCATTGTTCTGCAGACGGTCTCATTATGCGCCAATGACAAAAGAACCCATCAAAATAGGCCCCTTGGCCATCCACCCTAAAGGTCCTTTTTTTCTCATTGCCGGGCCGTGCGTGGTTGAGGATGAAGCCATCACCTTACAGGTGGCCGAGTTCGTTAAACAGACCGCGGATGAACTCCAAATCCCTGCTGTTTTCAAGGCCTCCTATGACAAGGCAAACCGGACATCCCTGGAATCCTTCAGAGGCCCGGGAATGGAAAAAGGGCTTGAGATTCTGGAAAAAGTCAAAAAGACAACCGGCCTTTCCATCCTGTCAGACGTACACACTCCTGATCAGATAGACCAGGTGGAAGAGATCTTGGATGTGATTCAGGTCCCCGCCTTTTTGTGCAGACAGACCGATCTTCTGCTGGCGGCCGCCCGAACAGGGCTCCCGGTGAATCTGAAAAAGGGCCAATTCATGTCTCCCTGGGACATGGGCCCGGCCATTGACAAGGTTGTTTCCACGGGGAATCACAACCTGCTGCTCACAGAGAGGGGATCTTCATTCGGGTACAACAACCTCGTCGTAGACATGCGGTCCATCCCCATCATGAGCCGATTCGGCTATCCAGTGGTATTTGACGCCACCCACAGCGTACAACTACCGGGTGGAAAAGGGACCAGTTCAGGCGGTCAAAGAGAATTCGTGGCCCATCTGGCCAGGGCCGCTGTGGCAGCCGGGGCCACCGGGATTTTTATGGAAATCCATCCCGATCCGGGTTCCGCCCGGTGTGACGGGCCCAATTCATTGCCGCTCCGGGACGTCAAGCCCTTGTTGAAACAGCTCAAGCAGATTTTTGATCTCACGCCCCACGGCGGATGAGCGGGAAGCGCCGGCATTTGTCGCAACAGAGGGCCAGAGGTTACCGCTTAGAGCGGAATAAAGCTAAATTCCTAATGAATCAATTGCATATCCCCGCAAATTCTGTGGGGATTCCAATTTGAAGGCAGAAGAAATGCTTGAAGAAAAAGCGGCTGGAATCCAGCTGCTCATCCTGGATGTGGATGGGGTCCTGACCAATGGTCGTATCACCCTTAACGACAGAGGGGAAGAGACAAAATCCTTTGACGTAAAAGATGGACTCGGTCTTCAGATGCTGGCCTCCCAGGATATCGAGGTGGTCATTCTCACCGGTCGAACTTCAAAAGCGGTGGCCCATCGGGCCAAGGAACTGGGGATCGAGGATGTGTACCAGGGCATTGTGGATAAGCGAGCAACCCTCCAGGCGCTGATCAGAGAAAAAGGGCTTCACAGAAGCCAAGTCTGCTGTATGGGAGACGATCTTCCGGATCTGGCAATGTTCAAGGAATCCGGTATCTGCATTGCCGTCTCAGACGCCGTTTCAGAGATACGTCAAGAAGCTGATTTTGTTACCAGAAAAAAAGGCGGTTTTGGCGCGGTAAGAGAGGCGTGCGACTGGATATTGAGATGCAAAGGCAGATCGCCTAAAATGGACTTTACAGAATAAACAAGGCGTTGATATAATAAAATATGAGGTTTTTGAAACGACACTGGCCCCTTCTGGGATTGGGATTACTGCTCCTGATGGTGGGTTTTTACTTCGTCAAATCGGGCAGTAAACTGGTCCGGGCCCCTGCTATGTTGAAAGATGTCATATCAGGCCAAGGGCTCACATTGAAGGATATCCACTATGCACAGGATGATCCGGATGAGCGCATGAAATGGTTCCTCGATGCCGAAGAGGTGTCGTTTTCAGAGGACAGGACCATCATTCGGTTCAAGGCCTTTACACTGAGAGTGGAACCTGAAGGGGAACACTGGTTCAAACTGGTGGGGAACCGGGGGCGTTACGCCAAGGATTCCGGAGAAATTGAATTATGGGGAGACCTAAGGGGCACTTCTGCTGATGGCTACAGGGTCATGACGGAATATGTGATGATAAACGAGCAAAAGAAAGAGATGCACTCAGACAAACCGGTCAAGATTTTCGGACCTTTTTTCCAGGTCAACGGGCGGGGATTCCTGGCAGACCTGGGGCGCAAGCAGATTGAAATATTGTCAAACGTCACCACGGTGATTCAGAAAGGAGCATTGACCTCATGAGACATCCGGCCCATGACCTGATCCTCATTTTCACTACCCTGATCGTCTTCGGCATGGGCATCCCTGCTCAATCCGACGATACCGAGGAGGGGACGAGCGGCTTGGGAAGCGGCGCCGTGGTCATCAATTCAAACCGGTTGGAAGCCGATGACCAAAAGCAAACCATCACTTTCTGGGGGGATGTCAATGCTCACAGAGATGATTTCACCATAGATTGCCAGAAGATGGTGGTATATCTGAAAAAATCAGCCAAAACCCGTTCAAAGGAAAAAGAATCCGCCCAGATTGATCGGATTGTCGCCACTGGAGAGGTAAAAATTGTCCGCAGCATGGGCGGAACCGCCACTGCCCGGCAGGCGGTCTACCATGAGGGAGAGGAAAAGCTCGTCCTCACGGGAGATCCTGTGGTAAAGCAAGAAAATGATTTTGTGACCGGCGACCGCATAACCCTTTTCCTGAAAGAAGATCGAAGCGTGGTGGAGAGTTCTCAAGACAAGAAAGTCAAGGCGGTTATCTTTCCCAAGACAGGAAACAGGGAGTAATGGTGACCCCGGACAGGGATACACTCCAGGCAGCGGGACTGTTGAAAAATTACGGTGGGAAGCGGGTCGTCGATCGGGTAAATATCTCACTCAAACGCCAGGAAATCGTAGGCCTGTTGGGCCCCAACGGCGCGGGAAAAACCACCACCTTTTATATGGTGGTGGGCCTCAGCCATCCGGATCAAGGGAAAGTCTTTTTGGATGGAAAGGATATCACCGCGGATCCCATGTACCGAAGGGCCAGGAAAGGAATCAGCTATTTGGCCCAGGAACCCTCGGTGTTCAGAAAATTGACCGTGGAACAAAATCTCCTGGCCATTCTGGAACTTCTGGATATTCAGGCCCCAGAGCGGAAATCCCGTCTCCAAAAGGCCCTTACTGAACTGGGCATCGCCCATTTGGCCAAACAAAGGGCCGTCTCCCTCTCCGGCGGAGAACGCCGCAGGCTGGAAATCACCCGGGCCCTGGTCACGGATCCGAGATTCATGCTCCTGGATGAGCCTTTTGCCGGAATTGACCCCATGGCCATCAATGACATACAACAGATCATCCGGCAGTTGAAGGAACGGGGCCTGGGGATCGTGATCTCAGACCACAATGTGAGAGAAACATTGAGCGTCTGTGACAATGCCTATATTATCAGCCAGGGCCAGATTATTGAAGAAGGCCCTCCTGACAGTATTGTCAACAGCGAAATCGCCCGAAGTGCCTACTTGGGAGAAAATTTCAATCTATGACATTAACGGTTTTTTTATGGCGTTGGAATTGAAACAATCCTTAGGCCTTGCGCAACAGTTGGTCATGACCCCCCAGCTTCAGCAGGCCATAAAGCTCTTGCAGCTCTCAAGGCTTGAGCTCCTGGATACCATATCCCAGGAAATAGAGGAGAATCCTGCCTTGGAAGAACTGGTGGGAGAAGACATCGAGGATGAACAGTCCCAGGAGAGGTCGGACGGACCGGACCAGGAACAACCCGAATTCTCAGAGGTTACGGTGGAGGAACGGGCCAGGGACGACATCGATTGGGAAAACTATATATCAGAGTACAACACCGGATGGGCTGAAACCAGGTACGAGGGAAAAGAGACCGCGTCCTTTGAAAACTTCACCGCTACTAAGACCGACCTCACCGCCCACCTTGACTGGCAGCTCAATATGAGCAACCTGGATGAAACAGAGAAAGAAATCGGGGTATATATCATAGGCAACCTCAATGAGGATGGCTACTTGGAGACCACTGTGGAACAGATCAGTGAGGCCACCGGCGGCCCGCTGGACCAGGTCAAAAAGACACTCCGTACCATTCAAAACTTTGATCCGGTGGGAATCGCAACTTCAGATACCCGGGAATGCCTGCTTATTCAGCTCAAGTTCCACAATCTCCAGGGTACCATCGCTGAACAAATCATCGAAAGTCACCTCAACGACCTGGAAGAAAAGCGATATGACCGCATTGCCAATAGCCTCGGCATACCCATGGATGAGATTAACTCGGCCCTGACCCTCATAAGAGGATTGGATCCCAGACCCGGCAGGATATATTCGGCAGAAGAGACCATTTACATTACGCCGGATATCTATGTATTCAAGGTGGGGGATGATTACGAAATCGTTCAGAATGAGGACGGATTGCCCAAATTAAAAATCAGTTCCTATTACAAGAATATTCTGGACAATAAAAATCCGGTGGCGGACCAGACAAAAACCTACATACAGGAAAAGCTGAGGTCCGCGGCATGGTTGATCAAAAGCATTCATCAACGCCAGAGAACCATATATCGCGTGACCGGAAGTATTGTAAAATTTCAGAAGGCCTTCCTTGATAAAGGAATCGCCCACCTGAGACCCCTGGTGTTAAGCGACGTGGCTGAAGATATCCAGATGCATGAATCCACCATAAGCAGAGTCACCACAAACAAATACGTGTATACACCTCAGGGTCTGTATGAACTTAAATATTTCTTTAACAGTTCCATAAACCGAGTTGATGGTGAAGCCGTAGCCTCTGAAAGTGTAAAGGAATTCATCCGCAAAATCATTCAGGAGGAAAACAAGGCCAGCCCTTACAGTGACAAAGCCCTTCACGAAATGATGAGAAACCAAAATATTAATGTAGCCCGCCGCACCGTCGCCAAGTATAGAGAATCGTTGGGAATTCTCCCTTCAAGAAAGCGGAAGGATCCTTTTTCCAAGTAAATCTTTGACATTGAAAGAATTATTGTTTTAAACTGACTATTTGGAGGAATTTTATGGCCGTAACAGTGACATTCAGGCACACCGAACCGATGGAGAGTTTGAAGGCCTATGCAGAAGAAAAGATGGCCAAGACCAAAAAATATCTGGACTCTCCTCTTGAAGCCCACATTGTTCTGTCAGTTGAAAAATTCAGACATATAGCGGACGTAACCCTGAACATTGACGGGAGCCGAATCAAAGCGGTTGAAGAGACAGAAGATATGTATTCCGCGATTGATAAGGTCATGGACAAGGTTGAACTTCAGGTCAAAAAACGGATGTCCAAGATAAGGGAACATCGAACAGAGGGGCATAAGGAAGACGACATCCTGATGGAGGAAGAGACCGGCGATCTCATGTCACCATCCCCAGAGGAACCGGTGATAGAAGTGGAAAAAATGGTGGCCAAGCCCATGGATCCGGAGGAAGCTGCCATGCAGCTCAATTTACTGGAACAGGATTTTCTGGTTTTCAGAAATTCCAAGTCAAAGGAGATCAATGTATTATACAAAAAGGGAGACGGAAATCTCGGGTTGATTGAGCCGTCAAATTAGCAGGCGATTGAGAACACATCTCCTTTTGACTGAGTCATTGATCCTCTATTGAGCCCTTTTCGTGATGTCTTGGAGACGCCGCAGACAAAAACCATACATACATAACAGCGTATCCCCCCCGGGGATTATGCGGTTCACATAAAATGAAACTTTCTGATGTCATAGAAGAAGCCAACATCATACCTGAACTCAAGGCCAGAGATAAAAAGAGCGCGCTGAGAGAACTGGCGGAAGTCATCTGCAAACATCATCCCGATATCGATAAAGGGAGCCTGGTTAAAGTGCTGATCGACCGGGAACATCTGGGAAGCACAGGAATCGGTGATGGCGTGGCGATCCCTCACGGGAAACTAAACACGGTAACCTATCCGATTGTATCCTTTGGAAGGAGTAAACAAGGACTCGACTTTGACGCCATGGATGGGCAGCCCGTGTACCTTTTTTTTCTTCTTCTGGCGCCTGAAAACTCATCCGGTTTTCATCTGCAGGTCCTTACACGTATAGCAAAAATTTTGAAAAACAGCTCTTTCAGAAAGGCGCTCTTGAGCGCCCCCACCCGAGACGATCTGTACCAGAATATCATCCAGTCCGATAAGGAATAACCAAAATGGTTTCAAGAGGAGTTATTTCATGCTGAACCATCAATCTTAACACGAGGTCTAAGAGAAGGCTATGATCGGAGTGTTAATCATCTCCCACTGTGATTTAGGCAAAGAATTCCTGAAGGCTGCTGAGCTCATTGTGGGCAAATTGGATGCCGCTGATTCCATCTCCATCACCCAAACCACTGAAAGCGAGGAAATTCTTCAACAAATTTCAGAAAAATTATCGGTCCTGGATCAGGGCCAGGGGGTGCTTGTACTGACCGATATGTTTGGAGGCACGCCCTCCAACTTGAGCCTCTCATTTTTAAAGGACGAGAGGGTTGAAGTCCTGACCGGGGTTAACCTGCCCATGCTTATTGCCGTGGCCAAAGACAGAGAACGGGTTAGCTTGAGCGAACTGGGAGAAAAGGCGGAGGAAGCAGGCAGGAGAAGTATTACCTTGGCAGGCAAGTTATTGAAATCAGAATGATTTCTCTGAAAAAGCTCGTGCGGGACAACTTTGAAGTCCATCAAGGGGACATATTGTTTATTGAACGGAGTTCCTTTCCTTCGCCCTGGAGTCTGGAGGCCTTTTCCACTGAACTTGAAAGGACGATTTCCCACTTTTGGATTGCCCAAATTCATACCGACTTAGTGGGGTATATCTGTTTCTGGATGTTCGCTCGGGAAATTCATCTGATGAATTTCGCTGTTCACCCCATGTGGCGCAGAAACGGCGTGGGCCGCAGGCTTATGGACAAAATGATAGACACCGGCCTGTCAGGAGGGGCGCAGGTCGCCTCCCTGGAGGTCAGGCCTTCCAATACCAGGGCCAGGACATTTTACCACAAGCTGGGATTTAAGGTCATCGGCCGCAGGCCCCACTATTATGACGACACCAAAGAGGATGCCATTATCATGGCCATATCATTGACAACAAAGGCCCCTGATTGATATACGCATATTGTTTTTTTTGATCAAAAATACTTATTTTCTTATAAATTCAAAACCTCATCGAGTGAAGGAGGCAGACAATGGCATTGAAAGTCGCGATAAACGGCTTCGGTCGAATCGGCAGGATGGTTTTCAGGGCGGGCATCCATAATCCTGATATTGAATTTGCAGCCATTAACGACCTTACAGACCCGAAGGCCTTGGCACACCTGTTAAAATATGATTCTGTTCACGGCATCCTCGACGCCGATATATCCGGCACGGATCATTCTCTTATTTTCAATGGAAAAGAGATTCAAATCTATGCTGAAAAAGAACCCGAGAATCTTCCCTGGGGCGATCTGGGTGTCGACACCGCACTCGAATGCACCGGGCTCTTCAGAGAAAGAGATAAGGCGTCAGGCCACTTGGAGGCCGGTGCGAAAAAGGTGATCATTTCAGCCCCGGCCAAAGGACCGGATGTCACCATTGTGATGGGGGTAAATCAGCACGACTACGATTCCAGGAAACACCACATTGTTTCCAACGCCTCCTGCACCACCAACTGCCTCGCCCCGGTGTGCAAAGTCCTGGTGGATCATTTCGGGATTGAAAAGGGATTGATGACCACCACCCACGCCTACACCGGAGATCAGCGCCTGCTTGATTTCCCCCATAAGGATTTGCGCAGGGCCAGGGCCGCCGCTCTGTCCATGATTCCCACCACCACGGGAGCGGCCCAGGCCGTGGCACTGGTATTGCCGCAATTGGAGGGCAAACTCAATGGAATGGCCATTCGCGTACCCACGCCCAATGTATCGGTGGTGGACCTTGTGGTTCAGCTCAATCAATCGGCCACGGCCAACGAAGTCAATCAAATGCTGAAGGAGGCTGCCGAATCTCATATGAAAGGGGTCCTGGCATTTAGCGCAGCGCCTTTGGTCTCCGTTGATTTTAACGGAACCTCCGTGTCTTCCACAGTAGACGGCCCTTCCACCATGGCAGTGGGAGATATGGTCAAGGTCCTGGCATGGTATGATAATGAGTTCGGTTATGCCAACCGGATGGTGGATCTGGCCCTTTATATGGCCAACGCTTAAGCTAATGGGAACCCGTAAGCAAGCAGCCGGAACCATTAGGGTATCTCCATAAAGTTCCAAACCGAGGAGCATTGAGAAATGGCAGAAAGAACACCCATGATTGCAGGCAACTGGAAAATGAATCTGGGACGTAAAGAGGCCCGGGAACTCATATATGCCATCAAAGACGGCATCAAAGGGCTTAAAGACGTACAGGTGCTGGTGGCGCCCCCCTTCCCCCATCTGGATACGGTCCGGGAAGCCATGGACGGTTCGGATATCTACCTGGCCGGGCAAAACATGCATTGGGAAATGAGCGGTGCCTATACCGGAGAGGTGTCCGGACGGATGCTGCAAGAGGCCGGATGCACCCATGTCATTCTGGGACACTCGGAAAGGCGAAACCTGTTTCAAGAAACCAGTGACATGGTGAATCAGAAGGTGAAGGCGGCATCATTTTTAGGCCTTATTCCCATCATATGCGTGGGCGAAACCATTGAACAGCGGGATGACGGCCAGGCCTTCGAGGTCATCAAACGCCAACTGGATCTGTCGCTGGATAACTTTCTCGCAGACGAGCGGATGCCGTCCTCCACCATTCTGGCTTATGAACCGGTCTGGGCCATAGGCACGGGCCGAACCGCCACACCGGATCAGGCAGATGAGGTACATCGCTTTATTCGGGAGTGGATCGGATCCAGCTTTGATACCCCCACGGCGGAAAGGATACGGATCCTGTACGGCGGAAGTGTGAAGCCTGACAACATATCCGCACTCATGTCCAAACCGGACATCGATGGCGCCCTGGTGGGCGGCGCCAGTTTGAAACCGGATGTGTTCTTGAAAATAATCCGGTTCA
Organism: Desulfobacteraceae bacterium; assembly: GCA_041685955.1. Taxonomy (GTDB): domain Bacteria; phylum Desulfobacterota; class DSM-4660; order Desulfatiglandales; family Desulfatiglandaceae; genus JAIPDZ01. Next base: position 19,266 of record JAWLET010000006.1, read on the forward strand.
AAGAATGAACGACAAATTTTTATTGCAAAATGCTGACATAAAGTTATAATTACAATATCGCAGCGCGTTAAAGCTGTCAAAATCGGCTACAGTAAGAGGCGTATAAATGATACCTATCCTATTGATCCTACATATTTGTATCTGTATTGCTCTAATCCTTATTGTCCTTGTTCAGAAAGGAAAGGGGGCTGGTATGGGTGCGGCCTTTGGCGGTTCCAGCCAGACTGTTTTCGGCAGCGCCGGCGCCACCACCCTCCTGCACAAGGTGACCACGGTGGTGGCCGTCGTCTTCATGCTGACCTCCTTGGGCCTCTCCTTTTTCATCGGACGGGGCGGACCCTCTTCCATCATGGAGGATGTGGCGCCCACCACGCAGACCGAAACACAGGCACCGGCGGATACGCAGGGAAAGGCAAGTGAAACCGAGCAGCCATCAGAATAACGTCTTGCCGTATGTGCCGAAGTGGTGGAACCTGGTAGACACGCTATCTTGAGGGGGTAGTGGGGAATACCCGTGCGGGTTCAAGTCCCGCCTTCGGCACCATGGATATCAGAAGGCCATAATCTAAATAGGGTTACGGCCTTTCATGTTTTCGCAGTAAACAAACTCTTGACTTCCCAAATTCTTGACTTCCTGGAAATCGTGCCCATATAATCCACAGGAAACAAGTAGTTGAGTCGATGGAGAAAAGCCATGCAGGTCGCCATCCAATTCAGCGCCAATCTGCCACTGAAGATCACGAAAAAGGAATCCTGGTTTGTCGCGTCGTGCCCTATTCTCGATGTCCATTCCCAGGGTGAAACAGAAGAACTGGCCCGTGAGAACCTTAAAGAAGCGCTTTCCCTCTTCTTCCAGTCATGTTTCGAAAGAGGGGTTCTTGACGACGTTCTAAAGGAATGTGGCTTTAAGGCGGCTACCCCCTCTATCGAAAAAGAGGAAGAGCAGGTGGCCTCCCGCGAGGATTATATTCAGGTCCCAATTCCCTTCCTGGTTAATCAAGACACACCAGACAGATGCCACGCATAACCCCTGTCCGATGGAAGACTCTTGAAAATGCCCAGGGAGCGCATTACCCGCTGCTTGTCGGAGCGAAGCGTAGATCCCAACCCGTCGGGCCGGTGGGCCGCCAGAGGCGGTTAAAGGTTAGCTCGTCCAGTTAAATCCTCCTGTGGAGGGCCGCAAAGCGGCATTTAACAGGGGCGAGCGAAATAAAAATTGGTAAAAAGTCCTTACATTTGGGAAATTCCTTGTAGCTTTTTGCTACAGGGTTCTTCAATGATTTTCTACTGGCCCTACCCTACCGGCGAAACGGACCATGAATACACAAGGAACGTTCAGCCGAGTTGCTGAGCCAACCATAGCGCCACGCCGCTTCCCGCCAGCCAAAGGTTGGTCACGTTGGAAATGATAATGTTGAGCATGGCGTCGACCGGCCGTTTGCGGCGAAACAGCACCAGCGCGGATTTGAATTCCGGCCAGCTCGTCAGGCTGGATAGCACGAAAAACCCGATCACACCCTTGGGTGTACGACTCGCCTCTGCGGTAAAGGTCACAACATCGTCCAGGTAATAGCCGCCGCCCATCAGCATAAGCAGCGCCGGAAGCAGCCACATCTTCTCGATCTCCAGGTCTTCTACTTCTATATCCACTTCGGTAGGGGCCCAGATGAAAACAAGTGCGCTTACAATCACCGTCAGCATGAGCCAGCCCGCCACCACCGCCGGACCGAACTGGATGATCCAGAAGAAGCTTGCCGCCAACGCGAGTGTCAACGCCGCACTGGTGATCGTGTAAAACAGTTTTGTGCGTGCCGCCGATTCCAGACTGCCAGAAATGAGCGCTGCTGATACGCCCATCACGGGATTCATGAGGTTGGAACCGAGAGGCGTGGACGCAGCATAGATGATGTCGCCGGCTACCAATCCTACGATCAGGCAAACCGCTTCCGGGCCATTGGTAATAAAAGCCACCACTTTTCCCAGGCCCTTGATGTTCTTCAGGGTTTCGATTATGACTTCAATGCTGAGGCCTATGGTCATCATCAGGCCCACAATGGCAAACGAGCCGATGAAACTCTGCCTGACATCACCGCAGGAAAATAGAGCAAATAGGAGGAAAAAGACAGGCACGGCAGTGGCGATAATGCCGTCCCAGCGACTGAAGGATTTTCTGAAAAACGTCCTACTCATTGGTTCGCCAAGGGAAGTACGGATGGGGTCCAAAAAAATGCCGCATTTTGCCATTTACGGCAGCAACAGGCCCGATCGCGATACAACCGAGGACACCCTCCAGGGACCAGGGCAGTATGCTGGATCACAGATTTCAAACTCCCCTGTCATCGACAACCATTGGCTTTCTTCCGAATCAATAAAGGGCCATCTTTTTGTTCCCGAAGACCCGGATTGAAACCGAGTTCTTCTTTCGGTATTTGCTCAATGCTTCTTCACTTTCTCGAAGAATCGGTCTTCTATTCTCTCCCGCTCAAACCGCTTCAAGTCAACGGGCTTCTCTGTCAACTCCAGCTCAAATCCATGGCCCTTTTTCTGATAAATGTTTTTTAGCCAGTTTTCGTTATCCGTGGCTGGGAAATCCTCTCTGTAGTGAGCCCCCCGACTCTCCTCCCTGTGGCGCGCCGAATTCACCACCAGTCTGCACACGGCAATCAAGTTGGTCACATCGATGATATTGTTCCATTCCAGGTTATATCGAGATAGATATTTATCCGCCACATTGGCCTGATCAACCTTTTCCAGGAGTTCCATCAAGCGATTCCCGGCCTCTGCCAGCTTCTTGCCGATGCGGACCAGGCCCGCCTTTTTCCACATGAGATTTTCAATTTCATCCCGGATCTCATAGACGTTTTCTCCTGTATCTTGTGTAAAGGGCTTGAGCCAACGCATTCTCATCTTTTCGGCTTCGCTCTCTTCATAGGGATTGAGAGCTTCTTCCCATGCCAGCGCCGCTGCCGCGTCTCCGGCCCTCCGGCCGTAGACCGTTGAATCGCATATACCGTTCCCTCCAAGCCGGTTGGCCCCATGAACCCCGCCCGCATCCTCGCCGCACACCAGCAGGCCCTTTAAGCTGCTCCGGCAATGGCTATCTATCCTGACTCCTCCCATTTGGTAATGCGCCGTGGGGGTGACTTCCACCTTTTCCCTGGCCAGATCCTTTCCGATATCCTTTACCCGCTCCACCATGCCCGGAAATTTTTGCTCCACAAATTCCGCTCCGAGATGACTTGCATCCAGATATACGGCGTTGTTCTTTGTTCCTCTGCCTGCCATGATTTCCATAAAGCTGGAGCGTGCAACCCGATCTCGAGTGGATCGTTCCAGACGCTCAGGATCGTATCGTTCCATAAACCTCTCGCCCTGTCCATTATAGAGCCTGGCCCCGGAACCCCTGAGACCCTCTTCCAGGAGACTTCCGTTCAGCCGGGATCGCCCGGCGACCAGTCCTGTAGGGTGGAACTGGACCATTTCCATATCAACGAATTCAGCACCGGCCCTGAAACAAATGGCCATCCCGTCACCGGTCTTGTCAAAAGACGGAGCTGATATTTTGTACATGGCCGCACAGCCTCCTGTGGCCACAATGGTCACTTTAGCGTTCACAACAAAAATCTCGCCGGTCCGGATATCCGATAGCAGCGCCCCTACCACGCGATCCCCGCCCTTGGAACTCAGTAAATCAAGCCCACGGGTCTCTTCCAGCACCTGTATATTCCGGGCATATATCTGATCCGTCATCCGGCTGATAAGCTGGATCCCTGTCAGATCGGCCACATGGACTGTCCGGTCAAAAGACTGACCTGCAAAAGGCTTCTGATGAATCTTCCCGTCTTCACCGCGATCAAAGAAACATCCCACCCGGACCTCCAGTTCGTGAACCGCTTTGGGGGCATCACTCACCAAGGTCCAGGCCAGTTCCTGGTTATTGATGAACCCCCCGCCCTTAAGGGTGTCTACAAAATGGTTTTCCAAGGAATCCTTCCCGTTCAAGACCACGTTTAGGCCTCCTTGTACCATCCTGCTGCATCCACCTTTTCCGATCAATGCCTTTGTCGCCATCACGATCTTGAGACGAGGATTGCTGTCGTATGCATGTAATGCGGCAAAGAGTCCCGCGCCCCCTGCGCCAAGGATCAATATGTCGGCCTTTATAACTTCCAAAATGCCATCACTCCTTATCTGAAGCCCTTCATTTGAACACGCCGATTTTTTTTAACACACAACGTCGCTTCAAGTTCTGAATAGACCGGGTGGGAACAATATTTTTGGGGCAGACTTCCGCACAATTGAACTGTGTGTGACACCGCCAAACGCCATAGGATCGGTCCACGGCCTTCAATCTTTCAACTCTTATGGCATCCCTCTTATCGGCAATTAAGGTGTAAGCCCTGTTAAGTGCGGCCGGCCCTAAATAGTCCTTGTGGGTCGCAACCATGGAACAGGCCGAATAACAGCAACCGCAACTGATACAATCGAGCATGTCATCGATAAACTCCCGTTCATCTGAATCAGGCTGGACAGTGACCGGCGCATCGATCTCCTTTTTGGGGAGATAGTAGGGCTTTATTTTTTTCCATTTATCAAAAAAGGGCTCCATATCCACCACCAAATCCCGGATGATAGGAAAGTTGGGAAGCGGCATAACGGTTATGTCTCGGGTCTTTAACGAAGAGACCTGGGTCCTGCATGCCAAACGGGCCCTGCCGTTCACGTACATGGCACACGACCCACACATCCCGATACGACAGGAAAACCTGAAAGAGAGTGAGCGATCAAGGTAATTTTGAATATGCATGACCACATCCAAGATAGCCATGTTATCGAAAACAGGCACTTGGAAATGGTCGAATTTGGGTGCAACGTCACTCTCAGGATTGAAACGGAAAACCTTTACATGTAGTGGCTCAGGCATTCTTTATCTCCAAAAAACGGGCCCTTTTCTCAAAAGCCGTTCAAAGCGAACCAGCGGTATAGAGGAGACCGAAAATTCCAAAACCCACAATACCCACTCCCACCGCAACGAAAAGGGCAAACACGAGCACCCTTTCTTTTTTCCCTGAATCAAAGTCAAGGAATACCGAATACACGCCGTACAAGGCGTGATATATCCCGAAGATCAACAGCAAGACATCGAAAACCATAAGAATCGGGGTCTTGAGACGGGTGACCACTTCGCCGTAATTGAGGGGTTCTCCGGTATTAGAGAAGTGAAGAAATCCGATGTGAAATCCTACCACAATGAGTAATATTACAGCGCTAATTCTTTGTAAAAGCCATGTCCAGGCATGCATTCGCCGGTCTCCTCACTACCCGAGTTTTAGCAAAATGAACCAAAACCATAGGATGGCCCCTACACCCATGAACATCCAAAATAGGGTCTTTTGGGTCCGGATCCATACGCCTATCCCCATATCGAACAACAATATCCGAATGCCGTTGAGACCATGGTAAAGTACTGTTCCAACCAACAGGATATCCAAAAATTCGAAAACAGGATGACCCATTAAAACCGACAGGGTTTCATTAAAATCCTCTTTTCCGGACAAAAGAGATGTCCCCATGAGGACCGTATGCAAAATAATGTAAAACACCAGGCCAAGACCTGTAATGCGATGGAGCACCCAGGCCCACATGCCGGTTGCGTCCCACATCTGATTCCTGGTTCTAAAGGCATCCGTGGACATCAGGTGGCTATCGGGCATAAATATGTCTCCTCTACCTTGCCGTTCAATATGTCGGCACCTTCCTTGTACATGACGGCCCTCGGCCCATATCTGAAAGGCTCCCTCCGTTCCCTCTTCGACCTATTTCTTCTTATGCTGATGACTATCCCAGCAAATTCTGTGCCGCATCTTTCTTTAACATAACCTTTTAACTTTATTCATAATTTACTATCTTTGCGGCCACAGCCCCCCTAAATGGACGAATTTTGGATTTGCCCGCCGACTTTTGGGCTTGAAAATGATGTCCTTTTCATTATAAGAATATATATTCCTACCGAAATCACCTTCGTAATGGAGGGGTCGAATGCCTTGGCAATCGAAACAAAAATATGAATGTTTGCTGAACATCAACAATGCCATTATCACCAAGAAAACACGGGAAGGCCTTTTTGAAGCCATAGCCACCCAGCTCAGGGAGGTTTGTCTTTACGACCGTTGCAGCATCCAGCTCTACGATCCCATGGACAGTTCCATTACCTATTTTGCAACCGCGAAAGGAATTAAGCCCAATGGAATCACCTGCGAAACGAGTCGGCCTTTATCAGCCGGGGCGGTTGCCAATACGGTTATTGAATCAGGAAAACCGGTCATCATTCAAGACCTCACAAGTGTGTCTCATTGGACTTCAGCTGATTCAATGCTTATGGCGGGGTTAACATCCACCATGGCCTTTCCCCTGATTATTCGGGATAGGATCATCGGTTCGCTGCATTGCTCTTTCAAAGAATGCCCGGAAAACATAATGGAACTCGCCGGCTTCATGGAACAATTGTGTAAACAAATATCCATCGCGATTGATAATATGCTTTCTTATGAGAAGCTCAGAAATGTAAATGAGGCGCTTGAGAAACAAAAAGGATTCGTATTAGAAAAAATAAATAAGGCAAACGAGGCCTTCTACTTTACGAGCCACAAGATGACCAAACTCAAAAATGATATGGATTTGGTTGCAGAGTCAAACGCTCCGGTACTCATTGTTGGCGAAACCGGAACCGGCAAGGATCTGGTGGCAAGATATATACACAATCACAGTCCCAGAAGCCAGAACCTGTTCGTTAAAGTCAACTGTGCGTCATTAGCCTCATCGCTCATTGAGAGCGAATTCTTTGGACATGCCAGAGGTTCATTTACCGGTGCGAATTTTAAAAGAATAGGCCGTTTTGAGATGGCGAACGGCGGAACCATTTTTCTCGATGAAATCGGAGAGCTCCCTATGCAAAGCCAGGCGAAACTCCTTCAGGTGCTGGAAGATAAAGCATTTGAACGAGTAGGAGAAAGCACTCCGATCTCAGTTGATTTCAGAATTATCTCCGCCACGAATCAGAATTTGGCGAAAAACATCAGGGCCGGTAAATTCCGTCGTGACCTTTTCTATCGCATCAACACAATCCTTCTTGAGATTCCCCCATTGCGAGAACGTCTTGAGGACATTGAACTTCTGGTGAGGTGCTTTACCTCCAATTTTGCAAAAGTCATGCAAAGGCCTGAAGCCCAGTACTCCTCATCGGCAATGGATGCGCTCCTCCAGTATCAATGGCCCGGCAATGTCAGGGAATTACAGAATGCCGTTGAAAAAATAATGATTCTCAGTAATGGTCAAAAGCTCACCAAAATGGATATCAAACGCCTCCTCCATCCATTTGATTTCGAAGAAACCCAGGCACAGGAATCCCACTTTTTGACGAGAGATGAGATGGAAAAAAGGCATATTGAAGAGGCCCTGGAAAGATGTGGAGGGCGTACCGGGGGGAAACGTGGTGCTGCTCAGCTGTTGGGAATCCCCAGGTCTACCCTTCAATATCGGATGAAAAAATTGGAGATATCTCCCGTTTCGGGGAACTCGTAACGAACTGGTATCGATACTTTTTGAAAGCTTGCACAACTTCAATGACAACTGAAATTTAATCATCTCGGCGCAAGCCGGGATATACAAAGGGGTTACAATGTCAAACAAACACCTGATCGACGGCAAGAAGATACTCGTTGTGGATGATGAGATCGATGTCTTGGAATCAGTGGAAGAGCTGCTACCCATGTGCGAGGTGGTAAGGGCCGACAACTTCGAGGAAGCCAAGAAACATCTCGAAAGCGAATATTTTGATCTATGCATCCTCGATATTATGGGGGTGGATGGGTATCAACTGCTGAACATAGCCAACCAAAACAACGTCACCGCGGTAATGCTTACCGCTCACAGCCTGAGCGTAGAGGATACCGTAAAATCATTTAAAAGCGGCGCCGCTTATTATGTACCCAAGGAAAAAATGGCTGAGATGGCGGATTGTTTGAATGATGTGCTTGAGGCCAAAAAGGAGAATAAAGGCTTCTTAGAACGCTGGTTGGACAGATTCGTGGGTTACTATGACACGAAATTCGGACAAGATTGGCAAAACGAAGACAAAGCATTCTGGAAAAGATTTCGCATCTGATCACAGACAATCTCCCCCAAAGAATTGTATTTATCACCGCACATCCCGAGATGCTTCCCATGCAACGCCACGGATCGTGCAATCGATGGGCCCTGGGAAGGCGGTGCGGTACAGATTGCCCTTAAGTCCACAAAAGTCTCATCCCAATAATGAAGATGATCATGAGCACAATAACCCGAAACAAATCCTGTGAGAATCTCCTGTTTAGAAAATTTCCACAAAATCCGCCTAAAATAATGATAGGAGAGATTGCCGCCACCAGCAAGGCCGTATCGTACGTAATTATTCCAATTCTCAAATAGGCCCCTAACTTCAAAAAATTGAGAACGGCAAAAAAGAAGACAAGGGTCCCCACAAAGCCTCTCTTGTCCGCAGCCCGTTGGAGCAGATAAACGGACATAATCATGCCTCCGGCATGGATGACGGTACTTGCCGCCCCCCCAAGAAAACCGAATACCATAGTCAGGTATTTCTTGGTACGGGTGGAATGGCCCACCCGGCCGAGATCCTTGCCTTTTCCCCGTAAGGCTGATTTGGCCAAATGGTAGGAAGAAAAGAGCATGGCCACAACCCCTACGCAGAATTTAAACACGGTGTCGGGGACCATTTTGATAATCATGATACCCAAAAAAACACCCATTACCGCAGGGGGGATAAGGAGGCCTAATTCCTTTTTGTCCCACTCTCTCCAGTAGTTCCTGACGCCCACCACGTCAGAGATCAACATAACCGGTGCTCCCACTCCCAATGCCAGCTTGGGTGGGAATACCAGGGCCAAAAAGGGGAGCAAAAAAATTCCGGCTCCGATACCCACACTATTTTTAATAATTGCCGAACCGAACACGGCCAGCGCCACAAGCATCATTTCATGATAGCCGAAGTCTCCCATTACACCATTCCATGCTGTCCATCTCATGCATCCGGGGGGTCAACCGCATCGCTGTGCCAGCAGCAGAAGGCGATTATACGGACAATCTGTTCACACCAGGCGGTCTCACAGTATCTTGGATAGGTTCATAGACAGCGAAATAATTCCCGCAAAAAGGATCAGAGATAGAGAACTTTTCAAAAAGATGGTTGAACTGACCCTGTGAAATATCAAATTCCCAACAAAAAAGCCGATGATGGCGGGGAGTAATAATGAGATACTGGTCACTACACGAGAATAGGTTGCTATCCCCGTAATGACATAAAACATAATCGCCAGCGTGCCGGTAAGGAGAAAGTGGAGGGCGATTGTACCCCTGAATATCTCCTTTGGCCACCTCTGGTTTGACAAAAACAAGATCAGAGGGGGTCCGCCCATGCCCACTCCCGCACACAGGATACCGCTCGTGAACCCAAAACCTAATGATGCCACGGCTTCTCTTTTGATGGGCATATGATACCCCGTTAACAAAATAAGGGAAAAGAGGATGGAAACACAGGCTATCGCCAGGCTGGTCATTGACGATGCCGCCCTATGAAGGATATACGCCCCTACAGGGACGCCAAGCATGCCAGGGAGGATGAGCGGCAAGGCCCGATCAGCGTGGATATGTTTTCTGGCATTATAGACGACAAAGAGCAAATTACCGATACCGGTGAACATGATGATCATTACGACCAGTTTTGGTTCTAAAAAAAGAGCCAAGGCGGGACCCGTGAGCAGCCCAGCACCAAAGCCCGTCATTCCTTGGATAACACTGGCCAATAAAATAACCAAGGAAGCGATTATCCAGAAGTGACTCCAAAGGGGGAGGCTTTCCATGATATTTCCATATGGTAATGAGACGATGCCGTCTACTTCCTCTCCAGAATCGCGCAGATCCCCAATCCCCCACCCCCGCAGATGGTGAGAAGGCCATAACGGGCGCCCTGTCTTACCATTTCATGGATGAGGGTTGTGAGTCGAATGGAACCGGTTGCCCCGATAGGATGACCCAAGGAGATTCCGGATCCATTGACGTTTACTTTTTTGTCCAGATCGTTTTCCTCGATTCCCAGCAATTTGGCATCCGCCAGGGCCTGCGCGGCAAAGGCCTCTTGAATCTCGATGAGATCCATCTGATCCATGGTCAAAGACGCCTTCTTGAGGGCCCGGTTTACGGCCGCGGGCACAGCCGGATACGTCAGGGTAGGATCGGCTGCGGCTACGGCGAACGATTTGACATAGACCATCGGCTCCACATCTCGGTCCTCGGCGTTGTCACGGGTTGTCAATACCAGGGCCGCGGCACCGTCATTTTCACTGGAAGAATTGCCGGCCGTGCAAATGCCGTCTTCATAAACCGTTCTGAGTCCGGCCAGCTTCTCCAGGGTGGTGTCACGCCGCGGGGTTTCATCCGTATCCAACCAGAGCCTCTCTTTCTTCTGCTTTACCTCCACAGGGACTATTTCCGGCTTGAATTTTCCCGAATCAATGGCAGCAATCGCCCGCTGGTGAGAGCGAAACGCCCATTTGTCCGCTTCTTCTCGGCTGATCCCCTCGTTCTTTGCCGCGGTTTCAGCCCAGGTCATCATCGAATTCAACTCCCCGAATCTCTTTATGGGCTGGTGCATGGGTCTGCCCCGCTGTATCCTGTCATAAAAGGGGAGACCCCAGAGTGCGAGGCTGCCATGCTGTCTTGGGAAAAACCCCCATTTCGGGTCCACCCTGCCGCCCACCCCCCATTTGAGGAATTCACCAGGGATGTAAAATTCAGCCCGACTCATACTTTCGACCCCCCCGGCAACAATCCAGGCTGCATCCCCTTCCTCAAGCTGCAGGGCTGCGGACCAGATGGATTGCAGCCCGGAACAGCACCGCCTGTCAATGGTAAAACCGGGGGTTTCAACGGGCCACCCGGCCTCCAGCAGGGCCAGCCGCGCAGCATTGGGGCATTCCCCGTTTGGAAACGATTGCCCCAGGATCACCTCATCCACTTCCTCCGGCCTGAGTCTGGCCCTCTTGATCGCTTCGGCAAGGACAATTGCACCCAGCCTCTCTACAGGGACATCCTTAAACATACCACAATATGCGCCGATGGGCGTTCGAACGGCACTGACGATCACTATCTCTTTCATGATCTCCTCCTCGAGTCACAGGGTGAAAATGAAATGCTGACTATGTTTATAAGAGCGCAGCCCCTTTCAAAGTGATGATTTCATTTGTGGCGTCCATGATCTGTAACAATTTGGCGTCGCGCATATATTTCTCCAAGGTAAATTCCTTTGAAATGCCATATCCCCCAGCACCTGGACCATCTCGGGGAAGAGGGCGGAAATCGTAGTCGTCCCCCCGGGGGCATAGCCTGCTTCCCCCACCCCGATAACGGTCCTGGCCACAAAGAGTTGGACGTAATTGCGGGTAAAGGCGCAGGCAGCCGTGGCAAGGCTCCAGAGCAAGGCCATCAGGCCGATGCTCTTTTTTCGGCTCCAGCGATCGATAAATATGGAGACAGGGAATGTCAGGACCACAATCGACCACGATACCGCAGAGATGAGCATGCCGCACTGGGTATCGGTCAACCCCCAATCGGCCTTAATGAACGGAAATAGGGAAACCACCACCATCCTGTCGAGCCAGTCAAACATGTACAGGAGAAAGAGAAGGACAAATATATAGTGGGCATACCCCTTTGAAACCAGGTACCCGTTATCGAATCTGATGTCGGCCATGGGCCTTTCCCCCTTGTGCAGATGTGGTCAGATCTTTCAAAATCGCCTTTTGCTCATGGGATCTTGGTTCAGACAAAACCTTTTTTGAGATTCAGGGAAAACCCTCCCTTTTGGACATCAATATACGAGGTGTCTTTTTGCTTCGCCAACTCATGGATGAGGGTCATGACCGGTTTATCTCCCCTTGGATAGTTGGTCTCAATGGAACCCGCAGCAATCGTGGCTTCCACATGCTCCTCGGGAAATAAAATTCGGAGCAGGAGTTCATCATCGGATATCCCCGGTCGTCCAAACTCTGTTCTCAGTTCCTGAATAGATGGCTGAGGTTGCTCCCAGTTTAGAAGGTCTCTTGCTTCGGAAAGACTAGTCATCTTATCCAGCACATTTTGATCCACAGGAGCAGGTGTCTTCCCGTAATGTCCCAATACATACCGAATGCCTTCCTCTGTGGCCACCTTGTAGCGTTCCCCCAACAGGACATTCAATACCGCCTGCGTGCCCACCAATTGCGAAAAAGGGGTGATCATAACCGGATAGCCCCATTCCTTACGTATCACACTGACCTCTTCCAGGACCTCTTCCAACCGGTGGGCCATACCCCTCTCCGAAAGCATAAATTGGAGGTTGGAAATCATGCCGCCGGGCACCTGATGGATGTATTGGAAGGCATCGTATTCCACAGGGGCCCCCATGGGTTTATCTTCTCTTTTGGCGATATACCTGAAATGTTCGGCTATTTTTTCCACGGCTTCCTTATCCGCCTTGGGACGAAAACCGAGTCTTCGAAGATTCATGATCATGTTTTCTATGGATGGGTGCGATGGGCCGTTGGCCAAAGGGGAGACACAGGTGTCAATGATGTCGACCCCCAAATTTACGGAATCAAGACAGCACAAGGGGGCAAGCCCGGTGGTACAGTGAGAATGCATTTCCAGCGGCAGATCTCCAATCTCTGCCTTGATGGTGGGGACCAGCGTCCTCACCCGCTCAGGGGTCAAAAGACCGATTGAATCCTTGATCATCACATAATCCGGCTTCAGCGTTCTCATCATTTCAGCTGTCTTCCGGGCATAGAATTCGTCTGTATGGACAGGACTGAGAGAGTACACCAAAGGGACTAC
>JAWLET010000126.1:0-7587 GCA_041685955.1 Desulfobacteraceae bacterium
CGTTTAATCCATGTCTTGCCCAAGGTGGCCCGGTCAATACAATTGTTGGCCCCGATCTCCACCTGATCCTCGATCAGGACGTGACCGTTCTGGGGCACTTTCACCGATTGATTTCCATCTCCCACAAACCCGAATCCATCACTTCCGATCACCGTGCCAGGATGAATGATAACGTCATTTCCCACCACGCAATCCCGCAGGATGGCGACATTGGGGTATATGAGCGTTCTTTTCCCGATTTTCACCCCTTCGCCGATGAAAACCCCGGGAAACAGGGTGCTTCCTTCTCCTATTTCGGCGCCTGCTTCGATGTAGACACCGGGATAAATGGAGACATCTCTGCCGATCCCGCTTTCATGGTGCACAAATGCGCGATCACTCACACCGGGATGCCTCCTGAGGGGGACCTCAAACAGTCCGGCCACCTTTGCATAGGCCAACCGGGGATCGGAAACCACCACCTGAGGACCGTCAAATTCCCTGCTTTTTCTAAATGTCAGCAATGCCCCGGCCCGGCACGCTTTCAGGGCCGTTTGGTACCGTCTGTCAGTGAAAAATGAAAGCTCCGAAGGGGCGGCGGTGTCCAGGGGAGCAATGCCCGTGATCACGGTATTTTCATCTCCGATAACGTCACCTCCCACCATTTCAGCAATATGCTTCAGAAATATTTCCAAAACCCGAGGTCTCCCTTACTCCTTCAGCTGATCATATGCCTCGGTGACCTGAGCCGTTATATCAATGGCATTATCATAGTAGATAAGTCCCATGGCGCTGTCCTCTAAAATAAGCGTATACTTCTCTTTTTCGGCAATTTTCTCAACGACCTGTTCAATAACTCCACCTACCTTTCTGGTGGCTTCACGTTCGGCATCCTTCATCTCCTGGGTCACCTCACCGTACATATATTTGTAATGCCGCTTCCGCTTTTCCAACTCCTTCTGCTTCCCCTCTCTGGCGTCGAGGCTCAACATCATACCCTGCTTTTGCATATCCTGCTCCAGGTTATCAATCTGGGCCCGCTCGGCATCCAGCTTCTTCTGAAAATCTTCGAATTTCGCTTTAAGCTGCTTCCTGACCTCCTGAAATTTTACGGAATTGCTTTGCAGCTTCTGCATGTTCAACACACCGATCTTGATCTCCGCGGCCAGCACATTTTGACCTTGTGCACAAAACAGGAATACCATACCCAACAAACAGACCCCATATTTCTTCATCTTTACCCTCCGATTTTTTGCTTAAAGGTGCATCTTTAGAACATCCCTCCCACACTGAATTCCCACCGGCCGGACGGCTCGTCTCTCTGGGGATCCAGGTTGAACCCATACTCCAGGCGAAGCGGTCCGATGGGAGAATACCACCTGACCCCGGCCCCGGCAGACTTTCGAATCCCGCTGAAAGTCCAGCTTTCGTCTTCCTCAAAGACATTGCCGGCATCAAAAAACACCAGACCCACCACCCCCTGTTCCTTGAGCAGCGGGAACCGGTATTCCAGATTATAACACATCATCTTGGTGCCACCGATTTTAAATCCATCTTCATCCAGCGGAGAAATGCTCTCATACTTAAACCCGCGCACGGTGTTGATCCCGCCCAGGAAGAATTTCTGGTAAACGGATAAATGTCCCCGGTCTTGGATATATCCCCATCGGCCCTGGGCCATGAAAACCGTTTTCCAGAACAAGGGAAAGAACCAGGCGGTCCTGGCCCTGTACTTGTTAAACTCTTCATCTCCACTGAGCAACCCGCCTGCATACTCAAACGATATCTCATTGATGGACCCTCTACTGGGGTTCCATACATCATTTCTGCTGTCCCGTTTGATCCTGAGGGTCATACTGCTGGTCACATTTCTCCCGATCATATCATGAAGGGGACCTTTGGTCTCAACCACGTCGCTGATGTCGGCATCATCGTAAGCGTAGCGCACCAGGCCACGGGTATAATCATCTAAGAATTTCAAGGGAAAGCCCAGGGTGACCGCACCGCCCATACTGTCTCTGGTATAATCGTCGTATTCTTGTTTCCACTTATACACGTCTACACCCAAAGACAAGGGTTTGTCGAACAGCCAGGGCTCCACAAAACTGATGGTGTACTCAGTACTTCTACCACCGATCCTGGCAGCAGCCTCCAGCTTCTGGCCATATCCCAAAAAGTTCTGATCCGCGATCTGAAACATGACAAACGCGGAATAGGCCGAACTGTACCCGGCCCCCACACTGAAGGTGCGGGTCCCTCTTTCTTTGACTTCCACGTCCACATCCATCAAATCTTCATCGCTGCCCTTTTTGGTCTTGACCTGCACGTCTTCAAAAAAACCCAGTCGATTCAAATTCTCATTGCTGCGCTTTAAGGCCTGTCCGCTGAAATAGTCTCCTTCCACGATCTTCAACTCACGTCTGATCACCTTATCCCGGGTCACCTGGTTTCCGGATATGGTAATCCGCTCAAACCTTACCTTCTGCCCCTGGGAGATATCGTACGTAACCTCTGCTGTATAGGTCTCATCATCTTCGCTGACCAACGGCCGGATTTCTGCATAGGCATAGCCCTGGTCCGCATACACGTCCCGCAGTGCCAGGATATCTTTTCGCACGATCTCTCTGTTGAAGACCTTTTCCTTCCCTATTCTGACCTTCTTCAACAGGGCTTCTGCAGGTTCTATCAGGTCCCCCTGGACCGCCACTTCATCGACCCCGTATTGATGTCCTTCCACGATATCTATGGTAACCACCAACCCCTTCAATTCGTCCTCGTAATGGACCTCGGGATCACCCACCTTGGCCTTGATATACCCATGGTTGTGATAAAAGGAGGCGAGCTTGTGGACGTCGAATTCCAGTTTTTTCTTATCCAGGACCCCCGCCTTGGTGATCCACGACAGAAACCATTTTTCACTGGTTTCCATGATATCTTTGAGTTCATCATCATCAAAGGCCTTGTTCCCCACAAACTGAATCTTTTCGATATAGACCTTGTCATGCTCTTTGATCTTATATTTCAACATGACTTCATTATTGGGAATGGGTTCGGTGACCTCCTCGATCTCGGCGTTATGGTATCCATTTTCCCGGTAAAAGGTCTTGAGTCTGCGGATGCTCTGTTTTACCTCGTTGTTATCCAGGATGGAATACAGGCTGATGCCCAATTCCTTTTTAAGATCCTCATCATCATATTTATCATTTCCTTCAAAGACAATCTTCCCGATGGAAGGCTTCTCAATCACCTCGAAAGTAATGAGTTTTCCCTCGGGGCCATCTTCCGTATCCATTTCCACATTTTTAAAAAACCCCATCTTATAGATTTCCCGCAGGTCCTTGTCCAATTGGTCGTAATCCAGCCTGTCTCCCGGCTGGGTGCTGACAACGGCCAGCACAGCTGCTGATTCAATGCGGCGATTGCCTTTCACCTGAATGGACTCCACATTCGGGACCCCCAGGATCTTGTCATTGATCCTCACGGCCAACTGTTGGATCTTCTCGGAGAGCCTGTCCATATCTTCACAAACCGCAAATATAAACATGGGCGGCCGTCTCTGGGATACATCAATGATTTTCAGATCAATACTGGCCTTGTCTCCGATCTGCGTAAGGGTCCCTCGTATCATCCACTGGGCCTCGAGATCTTTCCCCAGTTTGACCTGGGCCTGGGTCTTTAAAACCTTGGAAAAGACCTGGGAGTCCTGGTTGATCTTGGCCGGGCGGATCATGGTAAAGCCCAGTTCCGCCATTCGGGTGGAAAGCATCTTCTGCAGGTCCTTCCCGAGATGATCCAGCGGCTTGGAGGCATTGATTTGAAAGGGAAGTACGGCCGCCGAACCCCTATCCTGATCCTGGGCATTGAGAATGGAGGGCATAAAAACCGAGGGAAGCATAAAAAAAAGGGTCCACGAGATCGCCCAAGACACCCTTTTGGCCCTGTCCATCTTTCCCTCTCGCCCCACGCCCCCTCTTCTACCCGATCTCCCCATCTATCAGCTCCATTTTCCTGGACATTTGTTCCGCCAGTTTACGGTTGTGGGTGGCGATGACCATGGCGATTTCATCGGCCCTGCTGAATTCAAGCAGAAGTTCGGCAATTTCCCGCCCCGTTAACCAGTCCAGATTCCCTGTCGGTTCATCTCCCAATATCAACTTCGGCCGCATGATCAGTGCCCTGGCGATGGCTACCCGTTGCTGCTCCCCGCCGGAGAGCTCTCCTGCCCGATGGGCCATTCTCCTCATCAGCCCCACCTTGTCCAAGACCTCCCGGGCCATCCCCATGGCCCGGTCTCTGGGATACCTGGCAATCAATGCCGGCATCATGGTGTTTTCCAGGGCCGTCAACTCGGGAAGCAGGTGATGGAATTGAAACACAAAACCAATGTGCCGGTTTCTCAGCTGAGAAAGGCTTCTTTCATCCATCTGGTACAGGTTCATGTGATTAAAGGTCACCACCCCTTCAGAGGGCGGTTCGAGGCTTCCCATAATATTCGAGAGTGTGGACTTCCCGGCGCCGGAAACCCCCATAACGGCCAGGCTGTCCCCCGGATTCACCTCCAGTTCGATCCCTTTCAGGACCTCAATGGCATTGCCGTGGTGAACAAAAGCCTTGGATATGTTCTCCAGTTTGAGCAGCCCCATCACTCGTACCTGAACGATTCAACCGGATTTAACCTGGAGGCATACCAGGATGGGTAAAGCGTGGCTAAAAAAGATATGACCACCGCAGCCGCAGCAACAAAGGATACGTCCATCAGTTCCACGCGAACGGGCAGGGTGGAGATATAATAGACATCCGAGGGAAGGCTGATAAATTTGTATTTGGCCAGGAGATGACAGAGGCCCAGTCCGGAGACAAGGCCGGCGGCCGTCCCGATGACCCCTACCAATAGTCCCTGGAACATGAAAATAGACATGATGCTCCGGGCAGTGGCCCCCATGGCCCTGAGGATGGCCACATCTCTGGTTTTTTCCATGACCACCATGACCAGGGTACTGATAATATTGAGTGCGCCCACCAGGACAATCATGGTCAAGATGATGAACATGGTCAATTTTTCCAGCTTGAGGGCTGAAAAAAGACTTCTGTTCATGACCTTCCAGTCTTTGGTCCAGTAGGGATGACCCAGGTCATTTTCAATCTCCCTGGCGATCCGGTCCGATTGATAAACGTCGTCGACTCTGATCTCCAATCCGGTGACCCGATCTCCCAATGCAAGGAATTGCTGGGCCTCCTGTAAAGCGATATAGGCCATGGAGGCATCGTATTCATACATCCCTGAATCAAACAGGGCAGCCACCCTGAATCGCCGGGTATGGGGAGACCGGCCCAGGGGGGTCAGTTTCCCTTCAGGAGAGATGACGGTAATCACGTCTCCCACCCGGGTCCCGAGCTGCTTGGAAAGCTCACTCCCCACAATAATCGACGGGAAACCCTCTTCCACCGCCTTCAGCGAATACAAAGAGCCTCCCTTCAACATCTTCTGAAAGTCGAGGACCCTGGAGGCGCTTTCAGGATCGATCCCTCTCAAAACAGCTCCGGAGACCCGGCCGGAGTTGTTCAGCATGACCTGGGTATAAACAAATGGCGTGACCGCCGCCACCCCGTTCATGCGGCCCGCCTTTTCAGCCACTGCTGCGTAATCATTGAACGGACCTTGGGTGTTTAATACCAAAATATGGGAATTAACCCCCAGAATCTTGTCCATGAGATCGGCCCTGAAACCGTTCATCACCGACAGGACCACCACCAAGGCCATGACCCCCATCATAACGCCCAGGATGGAAATGAGGGTAATGACCGATATGAACCGCTGTTTACGCTTGGCCTTAAGATATCTTATCCCTAAGAATAATTCAAACATTCAAGTGGGCCCTACCCCTTTGGTCTCATGTGGGGAAACAGAATCACATCCCTGATGGAAGGCATGTCCGTCAGCAGCATGACCACCCGGTCGATCCCGATGCCTTCCCCTGCGGTGGGCGGCATTCCGTACTCCAGGGCCGATACATAGTCCTGATCCATGAACTGGGCCTCTTTATCCCCGGCTTCCCTGAGGGCCGTCTGGGCCTCAAACCGTTCCCGCTGATCCATCGGATCGTTCAACTCATTGAAGGCATTGGCGATCTCCCGACCACCAATAAACAGCTCAAATCGGTCCACCGTGTCCGGGTCTTCTTCACTGCGCCTGGACAGGGGGGATACTTCGGTGGGGTAACCGGTAATAAAGGTGGGGTTGATTAACCGGGGCTCCACCATATGATCAAATATCTTGGTTAATATCTGGCCCTTGCTGTCGCGTTCTTCCAGGGATATCTCATGGCTGCGGGCGAATGCGGCCGCGGTCTCCCTGCTCTCAAAAATTTCCTCATCCACTCCCCCCATATCTCTGAGGGCATCGAACAGAGGAACCCTCGGCCAGGGGGCGGTGAAATCGATGGACTGGCCCTGATATTCAATGGTGGTCTGACCGAAAATTCCCATAACAAGCTGATTGAAAAGTTCCTCTGTCAGCACCATCAGGTCTTCGTAGGTGGCATAGGCCATATAAAATTCAAGCATGGTGAATTCCGGGTTGTGCTTTACTGAAATCCCTTCGTTCCTGAAATTGCGGTTGATTTCAAATACCCTTTCCAGGCCGCCCACCACCAGCCGCTTGAGATACAACTCCGGGGCGACTCTCAAATACAGGTCCATCCCCAGGGCATTATGAAAGGTCTTAAAAGGTCTGGCGGTCGCCCCTCCCGGGATCGGTTGCATCATGGGGGTCTCCACCTCGAGAAAACCCTTTTCCACAAAAAACGTTCTTACGGCCTGTATAATGCGACTCCTGAGCACAAATACCTTTTTCACCTCATCATTCATGATGAGATCCAGATAGCGCTGGCGGTAGCGGGTTTCCACATCCGTAAGACCGTGCCATTTTTCCGGCAAGGGTCGCATGGACTTGGACAGGAGCATAAGGTCCTCCGCCAGCAGGGTCAGCTCCCCGGTCCGGGTCCGAAACAATGGACCCGTCATGCCGATGAAATCACCGATGTCCAGGAGTTTGAACATCTCAAACCTTTCAGGGCTGATTTTGTCCTTCCGGATATAGGCCTGAATCGACCCTGTGCCGTCTTTGATATGGATAAAGGAGGCCTTTCCAAAATCGCGGCGGGAGAGGATACGGCCGGCTATGGTGTAAGTATCTCCTTCTTTTTCCAGGGCTCCGGCATCGGTCTGTGAAAAGCGGTCCAGGAGGTCGGCAATGTGGGTATCCACCTGATACCCGGTGGGGTAGAGATGAAACCCACTGGATTGAATTCGTTCAGCCTTTCTTTTTCTATCGTCTATTACTGAGCTTGTTTTTGACATGGTTAATGCGATGAGATCTCTCCAACTCAAGTAAATGTTGCCCCCCCAAGGGGTTGGGATACAGGCGCCGGTCATTCATCGGTGAGTCCCCGGGGAAAGGGGCCGGCGTAAAAAAGTCAACCCCAACCCTCTGATTCCCGCTTCAGCGGGAAACCGGTAAACGGCCAGCATAGATTGTGAACGATTGTGTAATCCAAGTAGGGGTTGGAGTCAAGAGAAAAGCCGGAGTGAAATGCACCTTAGGTTCCT
>JAWLET010000127.1:0-7577 GCA_041685955.1 Desulfobacteraceae bacterium
TCAAGACGGATACGGGGTCAAGACAATCTGTGGGGAGATAGGCCCAAATTGCCTTGATTCCAAGGCCTTTTCCTTTGTAGTATGCGCTTTATCAAAGAAAGGAGACACCGACTCTCTGCCGGTGGCATAGATCTGTTTTGTCCAAACAACAAGATGAAACCACGGCTTCACCCCCCTCAATGCTGAGACGCCATGAAGCGCTCATTATATTTATATTGGGGGTTGTTCTGCTCATGCCCCGAATCTGGTGTGAAACCAGCATCACGGGACAGGACGAATACTGGCTTTCTTTTCGAACCCCTATGGAGACACTGGCGCATGACAGCTGGTTTACCCCCTGGGTAAACGGAGAACCCCGTCTGAAAAAACCCCCACTGCTTTATTGGGCCATGCTCGTAAGCTACCAGCTCCTGGGGATCAACCTGTTCGCCGCACGCATCTGGGGCGTCCTTGCCGGGGCGGGCCTTGCCCTTTGCGCCACCCTTTTGTACCGGGAACTGTTTAAAAAAAGCGGACTCCTGGCGGGCCTGATCACCCTGGGAACCATTTCCGTAGCCATTGAGGGCCGTCGGGCCATGCTGGATCTTCCCCTGGCCTTCTTCACGGCACTGGCCGTCTATCTTGCCGTCCGCTGGGGTAAATCCGGCAAACCCGGATGGCTCCTCTCAGCCGCAGTCTCCCTGGGGCTCTCATTTCTAATCAAGGGACCGGTGGGCATTATCCTCTTCTGCGTGGCGGCTGCCGGGGCCCTGTTTGTTTTTAAAAAGTGGCATTTCCTCCTTTCCCGTATTTCACACGTACTCTGGGGAGCGGCAGTGGTTGCCGCCATCAGTCTCCACTGGCCTCTCATCATGGCCCGGCTTTGGCCCGAGTTTCTCAATGTGATGAACAGCGAGGTAGGCGCCAGGGGGATCGGCGCCTTTCACCTGGGATCGGCCCTCTCCACCCTGGGCGAAAGTCTGGGTCTGGTGTTTCCCTGGTCCCTCATCCTGCTCGTCTCACTGATCTGGGCCGTATGGCAATGGAAAGACCAGAAAAGCCGACCTGAGCTCTGGCTTGCCGTGTGGTTTTTGGGATGCGTGGCGCCTTTCATGTTCATCCACTCCTTTGCGCGATACATGACCCCCCTGGTCCCTGCTGCCGGCATATTGTGCGCCCGCTGGCTTGAAACTGCGGATCCGGGCCGGGGGCGGTGGAAAAAAATCCTGCTCCGCATATCCATGACCCTTATGGCCCTGGTCAGTGCGGGCTTTGCCCTGTTCTTCATCTGGTTCGGCCGGGGGGTTCCCATGGCCCTATTGACCCTGCTCGCCGTGGGTGGGTTGCTGTGGGTTACCTTCTCACACAGTCAGCCTCGTTTGACCGCAGGCGCTGTGGCTGTCCTGTTTACCTGTATCATGGGGGGACTCTATCCCACCCTGGGGATCAATGCCCTTCCCCCGGGACTGGATGAGGCACTGGGCGCAAAACCGGTCGCCGCATTCAACACCTCTCAACCCTCAATGCTGTCCATGCGCCTCAAACGCAGCGTACTCCGGATCCGGTCTTTTGTGGACAAGGATCTCAAGACTCTGAAACAGTTGGACGGCTTTGTGTTTGTGCGGGATCCGGACACGGCCCAATTCGAGAACCTGGCCAAGGAACTGGGCATCTCCTTTCAAAAGACGGGACAGATCAAGACCTTCTATTCCAGACAGGCCTGGATCCGTTTCGCCAGAGAAAACGCCACGATTGAGGACTGGAAAAGGGCGGTTAAAAAACGGTCTTTGAAGGAGTTGAGGCCCGCTGTATGGTATTATCGGGTGTATCCCGCCCAAAAGGACCCGGCCAACTCATGAAGAACAATTGCGGACAGATGCACCGACACCTGGTACACATCCTGATTCCCATCACTGTTATCCTTTATGCCTGTCCTTTTTTCCAGTGGCTTTCCTCACGCCACCAGGCCCCTTTTGCGTTAAAGGACCATGCCCCTGCTGCCGGCATCGAGGATGGCGGGGCATTCATGAACGCCGGGTTCATCACCCCGGATACTGAAGGCGCCATGGTGCATGCGGCCTCCATGTGTGAACTCCCGGACGGCCGGCTGGCCGCGGTGTGGTATGGGGGGAGCCGGGAGGGGGCCGAAGATGTGGCCGTATTCTTTTCCCGAAGCCGGTCCGCAGCCGGGAGCTCATGGTCCAGCCCCCGGATGATTGTAAACCGGTCTACGGCATCAGAAGAACTGGACCGATATATCAAAAAGGTGGGGAACCCCGTCATTTTTGCAGGTCCGGACCTACGTCTTTATCTGATCTATGTTACGGTTACCGTGGGGGGGTGGTCCGGCAGTTCCCTTAATGTCAAAATTAGTGAAGACAGGGGCGCCTCATGGGATAAGACCCGGCGGCTCACGCTCAGTCCTTTCTTCAATATCAGTGAACTGGTCCGAAACAAACCCGTGTTTATGACCGACGGCCGGATCGGGGTTCCCATCTATCATGAATGCATGGGGGATTTCCCCGAACTGCTCTGGCTTGACCCGGTGGATGGGAAGGATAAACTCTCCTATCGAAAGACCCGGATGGCCGGGGGCGCCCGGTTCATCCAGCCCTGCGTGGTCCCGTATGCCCCTTTTTGCGCCACCGCCTTCTACCGCTGCCGGTCCGGTGAAAAGAAAACAGGTATGGCCGTCACCACGGACGGCGGCGCCGCATGGTCTGACCCGCAGTTCCTGTCCCTGCCCAACATGGACGCGGGGCTGGATGCCGTGGGATTGTCTGACGGACGCATGCTGATGGTCTTCAACGACACCACAAAGGGTCGGGAAAACCTCAAAATGGCCTTGTCCCATGACCGGGGGAGGTCATGGCGTCGAATCGCCACCGTAGAGAACAGCCCGGGCAGTGAGTTCTCCTACCCTTACCTGATCTGTACACAAAGCGGACAGATCCATCTTTTGTATACGTGGCACAGAAAACGAATCAAGCATCTCGTGTTCAATGAGGCCTGGGTCAATGAACAGCTGCGGGGAGGGGTCAGATGACCCCCTATCTCTTTTCCTTCGTCTTTCCGTTCCTGCTTATGATGGTCTGCCTGCAGGGAATTGCCGCCCTGCCGGGGTTCAAATCCAAGGGGCCGACACCCACTTTTGTGCTGGCCTCGGTCTCCGCCCTGGCCGTCGCCATCCCCGTTTTCGGGCTTCCTTTGGGACGCTGGATCATCAGCCTGAACGCCAACTTCAGCATTTTGCTGTTGGCTCTGGTGTTCAACCGCATTGCAGGCACAGCCTTTCATATGCGGCCGCTGGACCCAAAAGCCCTGAATGCCTGCGCACTGTTTTCCCTGATTTCAGGCGTCATACTCTATCCCATGGCCCTGGGGTTGGGCCCATATGATCCGTACGGGGCCGGGTGGGGGTTTTCGTGGCTCTTTGCCGGGGTGCTGGCCTGCACCATCCTGCTGGTAATCATGAAGAACCGCTTCGGCGTAGTCCTTTTCCTGGCCATTTTGGCCTATGATCTGGGGTTGCTGGAATCATCCAATTTCTGGGACTATCTCATAGACCCGTTTGTGGTGATATGGGCCGCTATCCGGCTGGCATGGCCCCGTTTATTCAATCGCATCAGGTTTCAGGGAAAAGGCAAGAAAATGCTCTGATCTCTCCCATTTACGGCATTGTTGGGCATCATTGACCTGTGATACCCATTTGTGGTAAATGTGAATCCGTTCAATGGGGGTCCCCTTACATTCCGCCCGGCGCGCGGCCTGAAACCGGGGGGACCTGACACCTAAACCATTTATAGATGGCGACCCAACGCCGGTACCAGGAAGCCCATGAACGAACTTTCATTCCCGGACATCTCCGTGATTGTGCCGGTGTATAATGAGTCCCCGAATCTCATGCCCCTGTGTGAAGGGATCGTGTGGGTCATGCGGGCCATGGAACGTCCCTTTGAACTCATCCTGGTGGATGACGGGAGCACTGACGACAGCCCTCAGCGGCTTCGGGAGATAAAGGAAAACATCCCTGAACTTAGAATCATTTTCCTGCGGCGCAATTTCGGCCAGAGTGCGGCCATGACTGCGGGATTTGATCATGCCCGCGGCCCCATTGTGGTCACCATGGACGGGGATCTGCAGAACGATCCCGAGAATATCCCCCGGCTGGTTTCCAGACTGGAATCGGGATACGATCTGGTGACCGGTTGGCGGAAAAAGCGTAAGGATCCGTTCCTCACCCGCCGGCTCCCTTCCCGCATCGCCAACTGGGTCATCAGTCGCACCACCGGTGTTCGGCTGCATGATTACGGATGTTCGCTCAAGGCCTATCAGGGCGATCTGGCCAAACAGCTTCTCCTGTATGGGGATCTGCACCGCTTCATTCCTGTACTGGCCGCCTTTCACGGGGCTCGCATCGCAGAAGTGGTGGTGACCCACCATCCGCGAAAGGAAGGAAAAAGCAATTACGGCATCGGCCGAACCTTCAGGGTGGTGTCAGATCTCATGCTCATGCTCTTTTTCCGCAAATTTGCCACCCGTCCGCTTCAGTTCTTTGGACTCAGCGGGGGAGGGCTGTTTGTGATCGGGTTTTTTATCGAACTTTACCTCACCTGGGTAAAACTGTGGCATGGTCAGGATATCGGTGGAAGACCCCTTCTCCTCTTGGGTGTGCTCCTCATCATTACCGGCATCGTCCTGTTCGGCATCGGACTGTGTTCTGAATTGGTGGTCCGCACCTATTACGAATCCACTGGAAAACGGATTTACGCCGTGCGGGAGGTCCTGGAGTGAAAGACCCCGGGCGCCGACGACTGTGGCGGCTGGTCCGGATCTGCATCAGCGCTGGCCTCCTTTTGTGGTTGTTCTCCCGCTTCGATCTGAAAGGGCTGGGGACATCCCTGGATCAACTGCCGCTTATCATATGGATAACGGCCTGTCTTATGATGGTCGCAGCCCAGGTCTTGAGCAGTATACGATGGTGGATCCTGTCAAAGGCCTGTGCCTTTCCGGGTAAATGGCCTGCGTACCTGGGATTCTACTTTGTGGGCATGTTTTTCAACCTTTTTCTCCCCACCGGCATCGGCGGAGACCTGTTCAAAATCCACTTTTTATCGAGAGAAGAAGGAAAAAGGATTGTGGCGGCCTCTACCGTGGTGGCGGACCGGCTTTTGGGGCTGGTGGCCATGCTCCTCATGGCCGCCGTGGCCGTTCATCTCAGAAAAGACCTGCTGCCGGAACCCTTTCCCATTCTCATGACCCTGGGCGGGGGAGCCATTCTAACGGCACTGGCTGCACTGCCTGTCATAGAAAGGCTCATTCGGCGGCTCTGGCCCGTGATCGCCCCATACCTTGAACTGGTGCCGGCAATCCGGCAGCGACCCGGGCGACTGGCTTCCCTGTTCGGGCTTTCCTTCTGCCTTCAGGGGCTCGGAATCGGCGCCGTGGCCCTCTTGGGAAACGGGATAGGCATCAACATGCCGACCGCCCTCTATTTCGTCATTGTCCCCCTGGTGGCCCTGAGCACACTGATTCCCGTCAGTTTTAACGGCATCGGCGTGAGGGAGGGGACCTTTGTCTATCTCCTGGGACTCAAAGGCGTCGACGCCGGGGCTGCCTTGGGCCTGGGACTCCTCTTTTTTTCAGTACAGGTCTCTGTCAGCCTTATTGGTGGAATATGTTACGCAGCAGGAGTGCATCGGCGGAGTTTAGAGTCTTAGATTGAAACTTCTATGCAAAAAGCGAAGATGTTTTGTTGAGGTTAACGCCTTTGAATCATTAGCGATAACGGTGTCAGGTGTCAGGTTTCCCCGCAGATAGCGATAGCGGGATCTTCGACGGGTGTCAGGGTTTATTGTTTGCTGAAACCTGAACACTGGCCACTGATTTGGTTGCGGCCCTAGGCCTGCATTGGGCCTTTGACAAACATTTTTTCTCAGTTACTTGGCAAGGATGTGACGGTCTCTTTTTTGGACGGACACCCTCATATGGATACCGTTTTGAGCGTTTCTTGGATCGCAAATCGAAAATCCACAATCAAAAATCCCATATGACCCTGTATCGCTATATCATAAAAGAGATATTGCCCACATTTCTCGCCAGCCTGCTGGTCTTTGTCTTTATCATGGTGGCCGCCCGGATGTTGTCCATCACCGAGCTCATCGTCACCCGGGGGGTTGGCTTTTCTCAGGTGGCGGGGATGGTGGGCTTTCTGCTCCCGGATATCCTGACCTTCGCGCTTCCGGCGGTCACGCTCATGTCAGTGGTGGTGGCTTTTTTGCGGCTGTCGGCGGACTCCGAGATCATCGCCCTTAAGTCTTCCGGCATAAGCCTCTATCAGATGCTTCCCCCGGTGGCGGCGTTCGCATCGGCTGCGGCCCTAACCGCCTTGGCCATAACCATTTTTGCGGCCCCGTGGGGAAACCGGTCTTTCAAGAATCTCCTTTTTAAGATCGCCGAATCAAAGGCCGATCTGGCCATCAAGGAACGGGTCTTTTGTGAGCCCTTCGACAATGTGGTGTTGTATGTCAACAGCTTTTCCAGGGCGGAAAAGGTCTTAAAGGATGTGCTTGTGGTAGACCGACGGGATAAGCAGATGACCAACACCATTGTGGCCGAGGAAGGCCGGCTGATCATACAACCCGAGGAGCGGATCATCTCCCTCTACCTTATGGACGGCACCATCTTTCTCGTGGAGAAAAACCTGGCCTCGGCCCGCACCATCGGATTCGATACCTATGGCCTCAATATCGGACTCCAGGATATTATGGCGGATCTGGCCTCACGGGAAAAGGCCCCCCACGAGCTGTCCGTATCCCAACTCTTGACGGAAGTGCGATCCATACCGGAAGAGGACCTGAGAAGAAACCGGGTGATGAGAGAGCTGCTTGAAAAGTTCTCCATCCCCCTCGCTGTTCTGTTCATGGGAATCATCGGGGTCCCACTGGGGGCCCAGATCAGGGGACGGGGTCGGTCATCCGGGATCGGGATCAGCCTGGCGGTCTTTTCCATCTATTACCTGTGTCTCACGGCCGTCAGGAGCATCTCCACAGGGGGGATACTCTCTCCGGCTGTTGGGGTCTGGATCCCGGACCTTTTCCTGCTCATCTCCAGCCTCTACCTGTTGCACCGCGCTTCTGAAGAACGTACCCTGCATATCCTGCCCGGAATTTTTCGCAGCCGGGGCCGGGCCCGGAAAAATGAGTGATCGGATCCGGTTGCAAAGGTCCTTTGAATTTGACATAGTATATCCCAATATAGGTCTTCGACCAAGTCTCTATCAGGGGCCCTTTAAGACAGCGCCTCAGGGCCCCGTGGGAACATAACACCATGCCCTTTTATCTAAACCTCATTGTGTTTGGGGCCGGCCTCGGTCTATCGCTTGTCTTGACCCCGGTGGCGAGAAAGATGGCCCTGGTGACCGGCCGGGTGGCCGTGCCCAAAGACAACCGCTGGCACCGGAAAGAGACTGCGCTTCTGGGAGGGATCAGCATTTTCGTGTCCACGGCCGTGGCATGGGTGCTTGCTGCCGGGCTTACCGGGTGGACCCTCGCGGGCACACCCTTCATGGCCATGTTCCTGTGTTCTGCGGGCGTCTT
>JAWLET010000128.1:0-7500 GCA_041685955.1 Desulfobacteraceae bacterium
GTTGGTGGAAAAGCGCAATGAGGTTGCCGGGTTTGTCAGTGGCGGAGAGCAACAGATGACGGTTGTGGGAAGGGCCCTGATGACTGAACCCAAACTGGTATTGCTGGATGAGCCTTCCATGGGCCTGGCGCCCATGCTGATTCACGAAATTTTTAATATCATCACCAAACTCAATATAGAGCAGAAGATATCCATCGTCCTGGTGGAACAGAACGTCAAGCTGGCCTTGAATGTGGCGCCATACGCCTATGTAATGGAAACCGGCCGGATTGTAATGGACGATACTTCTGAAACCTTGAGTCAAAACGAAGATATTAAGGATTTCTACCTCGGTATGGGCGCTAAGGGTGAGAAGAAGAGTTTTCGGGCTGTGAAACATTACAAGAGAAGAAAACGGTGGCTGTCCTGACAGGCAGGAAAACATGGGACAGCAGGGTTTAAGCAAAGGTTGCCGTGGTTATATGTCACAGGAAATCCGGAATTGGAATACTTTTGGAAATCCGATAGCAAAAGGGAGGTCAATGATGCGTAAGACTCTGGTTTTTTTGACTATGTTGATATTCGGTTTAAGTATGGCCTTGGCGTCTTGTGTCACCACACAGGTCAAGCCTACTGATAAGAATTTTGTGAAACCCAAAATCGCGCTGGATGAGTTCTCGGTTCCTCAATATGACGGCTACTGGTATTTTTCAGGAAAAGTGGAGCCCACCAAGGGGGAAGCCGGAGACAGGGGGGCGCCGCTTCCCATGAGTTTTCTGTTCAGCATCACCAATCCCAACGAATACCCCATTCAGCTGAACGGCATCCGGTTCAGTGTGGTATTTGACAAAGACTTTAATCTGATTACCTATAACAGCCAGGATACCATCTGGATTCCCGCCGGCAAGACCAATGAGGTCAGGGCCACCACGTTGATCACCGCCCGTTCCGCCCTGTTGAGTCTCATGGTGACCGGTGGGTTCAAACTCAAAGAAAGGGGCTGGAGTCCGTGGGACGCCCTGGAGCGATGGTGGAAAGGGGTCCCGGATGGATCGGTTCCGGTGGATGTGGCTGAGGCCACTTTTACCTTCTCTGCCGATGGGGTGACCAAGGTATATCCTGTGGAAGTGACGTCAAAGTAATTTTCGATAACCCATACCCTTTGCCATGTCCACCTGAATCCAAAAATGGAAGGGCAAAGGGTATATTGGTAAGCGTTCATAGATTTTAATCCTACCCATTCCGGGGTGGGCATTTCGAATTTATGAGCGGTTACCAGTATATATAATACGGAAAGGGACTGCTATGGGACTTTATGACTTTACCTTCTATGATCTGATGAATCGAAACGCGGCGACCTATGGCTCGAAAGACGCATGGGTGGATGTGGATGATAACCGCAGGATGAGTTTTTCCGAATACAAAAAACAGGCGGACAAGTTGGCCTGCGGGCTTCAAAAGTCCGGAATTAAAAAGGGGGCCCGCATCGGGGTGGTGGGGAAAAACAGCCTTGAGTTTTTCCTCATCTACGGCGCCGCCGCAGCACTCGGCGCTATTGTGCTGCCCATCAACTGGCGGCTTTCCGCAGACGAAGTGGCCTACAACCTGAATGACTGCACACCCGAAATAGTGTTTGCGGACAAGGAGTTTCAGGCCGTTATCGATGGTGTGAAAGGGCAACTTCCCTCGGTCCAAAAATACATTGCCCTGGGCCCTGCCGGAGGTGACTTTTCAGATTTTGCATCTTTGTTGGACCAGGGCGATACGCCTGACCCGGCCGAGGTGGCCACAGACGACGGTTTTGTGATCATTCATACCGCTGCGGTGGCCGGTAGACCCAGGGGAGCTTTGTTGAGTCACGGCAATGTGTGGTGTGCGGACATCCATCTGGATTATCATTGTCAGGTTACGCCCGATGATGTGCATCTCAACATCCTCCCCCTGTTTCATGTGGGAGGGCTTTTCATGGCCACAGCCACCTTTCATGTGGGCGCCACCAATCTGAATGTGCGCAAATTCGATGCCAAACAGGCAGTGTCGCTCATCTCGGAAAAGGGAGCCTCCATTCTCATCGAGTTTCCACCCATCCTCTCATCCATTCTGGAAGAACACGAAAAGACAGGGACAGACATCTCTGCGCTGAGGGCGGTGGCCGGCCTTGAATCACCGGAAACTATTGAGAAATATCAAAAAATGACCGGGGGCGCCTTTTATGTTCTGTACGGACAGACCGAGACCTCCTGCCTGGCCACCTTCGGGGCCTACAATGAGAAACCCGGTTCTGCTGGAAGGCCGCTTCCTCTGGCAGATGTCAGGTTGGTGGATGCATACGATCGGCAGGTCCCTGTGGGACAGGTGGGCGAGATCACCGTAAAGGGCCCCATGGTCTTTAAGGGCTACTGGAACCTGCCTGAGGACAACACGTATACTTTTCGAGAGGGGTGGCATCACACCGGAGATCAGGGCCGTTTTGATGAGGACGGCTTCCTCTTTTATGCAGGACGGATGGCGGAAAAAGAACTGATCAAGCCGGGTGGCGAAAATGTATATCCGGCAGAGGTGGAAAAGGCGATCCTCAAGCACCCCAAGATAGAGGAGACCGTAGTGATCGGCGTGCCGGATCCTAAATGGAAGGAAGGGATCAAGGCCGTGTGCAAACTCAAAGAAGGGGAGATCTTGAGCCCACAGGAGCTGATCGATTTTGTGGGGGAGCGCATCGCCCGGTACAAAAAGCCGCAATACGTTGAGTTTGTTGAAAGTCTGCCATTTCTTGATGACGGCTTACCCGATCGCGCCCAGGTCAGGGAATTATACGGCGGTGAGCAGTAAACACACAATTCCATCTGTTGGGAATTCTGAAAGCCCTGCTTGAAAAGGCAGGGCTTTTTGTTTACAATCTTTTTGCATGGCGATATGTTGAATATGTGTGTCAATGGCAATATACCATCCATCAAAGGGGATGTGTGTTGCGGAAACCCGTGGAATGAGGCTGATAAGATTGAAATGGAAGCGCGTCAAGGTCTTGAACATCACCGTGATCATCCTGTGTCTGATCATCGGGGTCGGGGTGTGGTTGTGGTTCGGTGAAAGCGGGTTTATCCGACTGTACAGAACTGAATCGGAGCGTCAGGCCTATATTGAACGGATCAGGGACCTGGCCCGGGAGAATCAGGCCCTTTTAGACGAAGTCCATCGCCTTCGCACGGATATGGAATATGTGGAGTCCGTGGCCAGAAGACAGCTTGATCTGGTAAAGAAAAATGAGGTGATTTATCGGTTTGACGACACAGGACAGAGCCCAAAAGAAAATCCACCTGAGCGTAGCCAAAAATGAGAAGAGGTGGAGAACTAACCTGGAGGAAAGGACCCCATGGGGGATTCAAGCGATATCTTTTCTGAGATTTTGGAGCAGGCGCCTTCAGAGCATACCGTAGCCGTTGTTCTCACCAGGATGAAAGATCAAGGCCGGTTTAGGGAGGTGATGCAATTGTGTACACGGTTTTTGAAGGAATATCCCCACAACCTGCATCTAAGAAGTCTGATGGTGGAATCGTGTCTGAAAAAGGGATTTATCGGCCGGGCCCTGGATGAGATGGAAAAATTGAGCTCATTGATAAACGGGCTGGTGTTGCCCTATAAATCGGTGGCTGAGTATCTTGCGGAACAGGGAAAGCGGGCAGAGGCTGTTCCCCCCCTGGTCTATTATCTTTCCCACCATCCAGAGGATTCAGAAGCTCTGGGGCTTCTAAAAAAAATGGAAACCAGGGTTCCGTCAGGGGATGAGGAAGCGCTGCCTGCGGATTTTGCCACCCCGACCATAGCTGAGCTGTATTATGAACAGGGTCAACTCGAGGCGGCCATCACCACATATGAGATGATCCTAAAAAAGGACCCTGACAATAGCGGGATAATGCATCGCCTAAAGACGCTAAGGGATTTGTCATCCAGGGAACCAGGCTCCCATAGCCCCAGCAAAACCCCTCAGTATATCAGCAATAAAAGACTGAAGAAAATTTTGGAAGGGTGGCTCCCCGGGGTCCGGGAGATAAAATATGCAGGATAAATCTCCTGATTTTGGATTCATGGCCACAGGCATAGGGAGCGTACCCTTTACGGATATCGGCGGTACCTGCCTGAAGATCGTAGAGCGTTTTCCGGGCATTCCATTCTGGCCCCAGTTTGTGAAGCGCAGTGTCTTCGAAGACATGAGCATTCAATACAGCGAGGGCCTGCCGCTGCTCACCATGGACCCGGAAAACCGCTCGCTGGTCATGGCCGACTCCCTGGAACGGGAATCTGCGCTGGCGGAGTTTTACGGCCGCTTTCTCTCTCAGGAGACCGAGTATTTCAAAATTACCCGTGAGTTTGCACCCGGGCTGTACACGCTAATTGAATCCGTGGAAACGGCCGGGGAAAAGTGTGGCCCTTATATCAAAGGACAGACGGTAGGCCCGGTAACCTTTACCGCCGGCATTTTGGGGCTGGACGGAAACGCCATTGTACATGATCCGGAACTGTCAGAGGCCATGGCCAATGGACTGGCCATCAAGGCCCTGTGGCAGGCAAGGACCCTGGCGGAGACTGGAAAACGGCCCATTATTTTCCTTGACGAACCCTATCTGTCCGGGTTCGGTTCAGCCTTTTCTCCCATTGGACGCAGCGAGGTTATTGATCTGTTGCGTATTCCCATGAATTACCTCAGAGCGCATTCGGATACCCTTATCGGTGTGCACTGTTGTGGAAATACGGACTGGTCTATGATTCTGGAAGCCGGACCCGATATAGTCAACTTTGATGCATTCGATTACATGAATCATTTTCTGCTTTACCCTGACCCGATCAAAGCGTTTCTGGAGCAGGGGGGGACCATTGCCTGGGGCGTGGCCCCCACCTCTAATTTCAACGGTGATGAGACCGTGGAACAGCTCTTTTCAATCCTGAAAAAGGGGCTTAAATTTCTTCAGAAAAAGGGGGTATCCATGGCCACCCTTTCCCGGAAATCAATGTTGACCCCCTCATGTGGAATGGGCACCATGTCCCCGGATGCGGCCGAAGCGGTCATGGATTTACTCTGCCGCCTTTCCCACAGAATGAAGGGCGGACACGAATAAGCAGGTGTATGCGATAAATTTTGGGTGGTGGTGTAAGGGGCTTAGGTAAGAAATCCTTGACAAAACAAGGGATTTCATGTAATTAAACAGCTGCTTTGGTCAGAAGCAGATGCAGAATACCACTTTCCTCCATGAAGGCCTTCAGTTATAGTGTGCTGAAGGGGATTGTGAGCAGCAACTTGAGGTCACTCCATCAAGACATATATATCAACAGATTCAACATGAGGTCTATGTGAAGGCAGGTTGACGGCAAGGGTTACGGACTTTATATCAACTTTTCATAAAAAGGAGGGAAGTGTATGAACAAAGGGGATTTAGTTAATGAGGTGGCCAAAGTGGTATCCAATAAAAAGGAGGCCCAGGCAGCAGTGGATTGCGTTTTTGACACCATTACCAAGACACTGAAAAAGAAAGAGAAGGTGACCCTGGTAGGGTTTGGAACCTTCAAAGTGGATGAACGAAAGGCCAGAAAAGGGATAAACCCGCAGACCAAAGAAGTTATCAACATCAAGGCCAAAAACGTACCCAAATTCGTGCCCGGTCAGGCCCTGAAAGATGCAGTGTAGCCCCATGAAATGATCGTCTTTTGTTATAGCCGCCCTCACCAGGAAACTTAAGGGTTCCAGTGGGGGCTTTTTTTATCTGCGACCCTTCAGCTGATTTCCTGCAAAGGTAATATTTCAATCAATAGGGACAAGGGGCTGTTTCAACCCTGTTTATTTTCTTCTTTCGATATAAAGACAAGGAATCCGCAAAGAAACTTTTTGTGTCGCATTTTATCCTTGCAACCAGGGCCGGGATCGGGTAATTTTTCGAGTTTTCTTTTGGTAAAGATTTCCTTTAAAGGAGTTACATCATGAAACTTGCTGTAAGTGGTAAAGGCGGTGTGGGTAAGACCACCTTCGCCGCCTTCCTTATCCGGGCGCTCAGGGATAAGGGGGTGAAGGTCCTGGCCATTGACGCGGATCCGGATGCCAACCTGGCCCAGGCCCTCGGGGTGAGCACGGGAGCTGAAATCGTACCCATTTCCCACATGAAAGAGCTGATTGAGGAGCGGACCGAGGCCAAGGTGGGCACCATGGGATCATTTTTTAAATTAAACCCCAAGGTCAGTGATCTCCCTGAAAAACTTTCCGTTGAAGTGGATGGGGTGAAGGTGATGGTCATGGGAGGCGTCAAACAGGGGGGGGCCGGATGCATATGCCCGGAGAGCACATTACTCAAACGGCTGGTGGGACATATTGTGCTGGCCAGGGATGAGGCCGTGGTGCTGGATATGGAGGCCGGTCTGGAACACCTGGGAAGGGGAACTGCCATGAATGTGGACAGGCTGATCGTGGTGGTGGAACCTGGACGGCGCAGCATTGAAACCGCCCACCAGATCCGGAGGCTGGCCGATGACCTGGGCCTTGAAAACCTGAGTTTTGTGGGAAATAAGATCCGATCTGAGAAAGACACGGAATTTCTTTTAAAAAGCCTGAAAGATTTTGATTTCCTGGGCTTTTTACCGTACCGAACCGAGATAATAGAGGCCGATCTGGACGGGCGTCCGCCCTTTGAAAAGGACAAGGAGGCCCTATCGGCTGTCAAAGAGATGCTCAAAAAACTGGAGGCATAAAGGAGAAACGATGACCAAAAACCGAATCTATAATTTCAATGCCGGCCCGGCTGCCTTGCCCCTGGAGGTGCTGGAGGAAATCCAATCCCAACTGCTTGATTATAAAGGATCGGGTATGTCCATACTGGAGGTAAGCCATCGATCAAAGTGGTTTGACGAGGTCATCAACTCCGCAGTGGAAAGGACCCGTAAGCTCCTGAGCCTGGGCGAAGATTTTGAGGTCCTCTTTATTCAGGGAGGGGCCAGCCTGCAGTTCTGTATGATCCCCATGAATCTCGAGCTGGAGGCAAGGCCCGTCAATTACATCAACACCGGGACATGGTCGACCAAGGCCATTAAAGAGGCGGAGATCCAGGGCAGGGATGTTCGGGTGATTGCCTCTTCCGAGGACAGGGGATTTTCCTATATTCCTGAAGACTTTTCCGTGGACCAAAATGCCGCCTATCTGCATTTCACTTCCAACAACACCATCAAGGGGACCCAATGGCCCCGGTTTCCGGATGCCGGGGATGTTCCCCTGGTATGCGACATGTCTTCCGATATCCTGAGCCGCGCTTTTGATGCAGGTCCTTTCGGACTTATCTATGCGGGGGCACAGAAGAACATCGGACCTTCAGGCACGGCCATGGTGATTATTCGAAAAGATATGCTGGAGCGGACCCCGGACAATCTTCCCACCATGTTGAAATATACCACGTTCGCAGAGAAAAATTCCATGTTCAATACCCCGGCCTGCATGGTGATATACACCATTGATCTGGTGCTTAAATGGATCGACGAGCGGATCGGCGG
>JAWLET010000129.1:0-7474 GCA_041685955.1 Desulfobacteraceae bacterium
AAGTTATTGGGCAGGGCCGGAATCACCACCTTGGAGAATTTGGGGGGGCTGATTCGGTTGGACACCTTCCCACCCGCCATAATAGTCACACAGTCTCCCTCGGCATCGGCAAGGGGAACGGCCATACACATGGTGTAGCAGTTCCCACAGAACATGCACCGTTCGTTCTTGATCTTCACCGTTTTCTTGCCCGCTTCCGTCTTGGCCGGGGAGATGGCTGCTGTGGGACAGGCGGCGATCACCAGCGGGATCTCGCAATACTGGTCCAGCACCTCGTGGTCGATCACCGGCGGTTTCCGGTGATATCCCAGAAGGGCGATATCGGAGCAGTGCACGGCCCCGCACATGTTGAGGCAGCAGGCCATGGATACCCTGACCTGGGCCGGCAGCGACATCCCCTGAAAGTGATCAAAAAGGTCGTCCATGACTGATTTTACCATACTCGATGCATCCGTGGCCGGCGTATGGCAGTGAAGGAATCCCTGGGTATGAACGATATTGGTAACCCCAGCGCCGGTTCCGCCCAAGGGGAACTTGTAACTGCCGGTTACATGCTTTCGGCTTTGCAGGTCCTTTTTCAGGGCCTCCATCTTATCCTGACTGTCCACCATAAACTCAATATTGTTTCGTGTGGTGAACCGCAAAAAGCCATCGCAATGCTTATCCGCAATCTCGCACAATTCCCGGATATTTTCCACGGTCATGAAACGACATCCACCGCACCGGAGGGTGAACACCTTGTCCCCGGTTTCCGAGACATGAACCAGAATGCCCGGCTCCAGAATGTCATGATATTTCCATTTTCCATAATTATTCTGAATCACGGGGGGAAAATACTGCCAGTAGTGCCTGGGCCCTAAGTCCGTCAGGCGGTTTTCCATGGGTTTGTCCGGGTTATATAATCCCAATTTTGAAGTAGATAATGCCATTATTTTGACCTCCTATCTTGCATGTCTGGATCGGTAGTCGTTGATGTCACGGTCCCATCCACCCGGCACATCCTCCTCTTTCCAGAAGATGTACGGGTTGCTCCTCGGTTCTTTGACCAACTGCGGCATGGGCGGAAGGTCAAGGACCTCCAGAAGCTTGTTGACACCCTGCCGCTGAATCAGCTCGCCTAACCGCTCCCGGTTCTTCCCTTCTTCCGGCCACCACTCCCAGACCTTTTCTACGATCTCTTTAATATTGTCATAGGGCTCTTCGCACTTCATGAAGGGAATGGTCAACATGGACATCTGGGCCCCATCCAGAATCGGAGCCTTGGCGCCGAACAGGATACTGCAGCCGGTATCGGTTCCCGGCCGAAGTGCCCTGGGCATGGTGTTGATACAGTGCATGCAGCGGGTGCATTCCTTGTCATCGATCATCAGTTTGCCGTCTTCCATCCACATACAATTGGTGGGACACAGATTGATGACCTCTTTTTCTATGTCAAATGGACCCCAGTCTTTGCTTGAATGGGCGCCGCCGTTGGGGGCGATTTCACCGCCGATGTAGGCCTGAACCGCTTCCTGATCGATGCGGATATTATCTTTCCAGGTCCCGATGAAGGACATGTCTGACCTGGCGATGGAGGCCACGCACCCGTTGGGGCAACCATCGAATTTGAATTTGAATTTATACGGAAAGGCCGGACGGTGAAGCTCATCCTGATAGTAATGGGTCAATTCATAGCACATCTGCTGGGTATCGATACAGGCGTATTCGCATCGTGCTTTTCCGATGCAGCAGGAAGGTGACCGCAGATTGGATCCGGACCCCCCCAGATCCTGCTGAAGCACGTGGGACAGCTCGTAGAATATGGGCTCCAGCTGTTCGGTAAATGTGCCCAGGAAAATAATATCGCCAGTGGAGCCGTGCATATTCAGCAGACCGCTCCCGCGGTATTCCCATAAATCACAGATGCTTCTGAGATAGTCTGTATTGTAGAATTTACTCATGGGCTGGTTGACGCGCAGGGTATGAAAATGCGCGATGGAGGGAAATCGTTCCGGAAGGTCCGAATACCGGCCGATCACCCCTCCGCCGTAACCAAAGACTCCCACGATACCGCCGTGTTTCCAATGGGTCTCCCCCTCGTCAAAAGAGACCTGGCACTGCCCGAGCATGTCTTCCACCACGTCCCTCTCGATCAGCATCCGATCGTCGGGCAGCTTCCTGCGGTGCAATGCCTCTCTCTTGGCATCCGCCACATAGCTTGGCCAGGGACCTTTTTCCATTTCATCCAGGTCTGGGATATCATGTTTGCATTTAAAGTCCTTAAGCTCATCGTCCGTGTAGTTGTTCAACTCCTCATCGTTGTAAATCCTGAGCTCATCGTATTTTAACACCTTTTGTTCTTCATTTGGTTCAAAAGCCATTAGATGCGCCTCCTTCATCTGTTTATTATAAAATTGTATTTCAAGGAGTAAATCTCGAGAATATCAGATACTTACCTTCACCTCCTCCCTTCCAATATCCTGTTCTAAAGCCTAATTGCACCGCCATATGCACAATTTCTTTCCTAAACTTTCGTGATAGCAATCTGCCCTGATTTCTTCCCTGCCAGTAACGCTCAAATTGCCGTTTACAAAGTAATAGATAAGGGTATACCTTTAATCAAAACCGTGAAGGGATGTCAATAAAAAAACCAGATATGATTACACTTTTTTTATTGACAATCGCAGGAGTCCGTGATCCTAATTCCCACAAATTTCTTTCTGACCTCGACAGTGGGGAACCGGAACCGCCGGCAAACGGCTCCATAAATTGAGTCACCGGCCTTTGGTCTATAAAACCGGGGCGATTTTTTAGCATGGATACCGACAAAGGCATATTGTATTGATGCACCCGCGAATTATCATTGCCGCCCTCAGAGGGGGCTCCGGCAAAACCATCCTCTCCCTCGGGCTGGTCTCCGCATGGAAAGCAATTGGCTACTCCATTGCCCCATTTAAGAAGGGACCGGATTTTATCGACGCCGGGTGGCTGACCTTTGCGGCAGACCGTCCCTGCCACAATCTGGACCCTTTCCTCATGACTGACGAAACCATTCTGCACTCGTTTGGTTCACGAGCACAGGGTGCTGATCTCTCTGTTATTGAAGGCAACCGGGGGCTTTATGACGGTCTTGATACAGAGGGCTCCAGCAGTACGGCGGAACTGGCGAAACTCCTGAAGGCACCCGTGCTTATCATTCTGGACGTGAGCATGACTACCCGCACCATGGCCGCTGTGGTCAGAGGGTGTCAGGTCTTCGACGCGGAGTTGAATATTGCAGGAATTATTTTGAACCGGGTCGCCGGTCCCCGCCAGGGAACATTGATCCGGGATGCCATTGAGAAATACTGCCACATCCCTGTGGTGGGATCGGTTCCCAAATTGAAAGGGGCCTCGTTTCCCGAACGGCATATGGGACTCGTCCCCCACCAGGAAAGCACCCAGGCGGAATGCGCCGTAGCTTTTGCCAGACGAACGGTCGAAGACTACCTCCAGTTGGATCAAATACATCGTATTGCCGCTGGTGCGCCCGACCTTGACTGGGGACCTGCTTCCGCTGCCGTTCCCACCGCCGAAGAACGGACAGGGTCCTTTCACCAACGGCTGCGCATCGGATATATAGAAGACAAATCCTTCTGGTTCTACTATCCCGAAAACCTGGAACAGTTGAAAGACTTGGGGGCGGATCTGATCCGTATTGACGCCATGTCCTGGGCCGGTCTTCCCGACCTGGATGCCCTCTATATCGGCGGGGGCTTTCCCGAAACCCAGGCCGAAGCCCTTTCCCACAATACTTTGTTCAGGCGGTCCTTAAAAGACGCCATCGAACGCGGGCTTCCGGTATACGCGGAATGCGGGGGATTCATGTATCTCGGCGAACGGCTCATCGTCCACGGGAAGTCCTATCCTATGGTGGGTGCGCTCCCGCTTGAGTTCGTGCTTCAAAAAAAGCCCCAGGGGCACGGGTATACCGTATTGGAGGTGGTGGGCGAAAATCGGTATTATTCCTTGGGTCAAACCGTGCGGGGTCACGAGTTTCATTATTCAAGGGCCGTGCCCACATCAAAGACCCCCCTTGATTTTGTGTTCCATGTTCACCGGGGTCAAGGCATTGACGGAAAGCGAGACGGCATCAGCAAAAAAAATCTGCTGGCCTCCTACACCCATGTGCACGCCCAAGGGGACCGATCCTGGGCAAGGGGGCTGTTCCAAGCTGCTCTACGGTATAAAAAAAAGGGGTTTTTTGAAAAAAAGGAAAAGAATATTTGACAATTGGAAAACTCCCCTTTATAGTAAAAGACTTAAATTAGAAAAGGCGAAGGGCTACATAAGGTAAAAGGGCAATATTTTATTTAAAAAAGTGGAGGTATTAGGCTATGCCAACAGTCGAATTTGAGGGAAAAACCTACAATGTAGATGAAGACGGTTTCATCGATGATTTCAACAACTGGGATGAAAGCTGGATGCGCTATGTGAAATCAGTGGAAGGGATTGAGGAGCTGACCGACGAGCACAGAAAGGTCGTGGAAGTTTTGCAGGAGTATTACAAGAAAAACGGCATTGCACCCATGGTCCGGATCCTCTCCAAGGTCACTGGGTACAAACTGAAATATATCTATGAGTTGTTTCCATCAGGACCGGGTAAGGGCGCATGTAAAATGGCTGGACTGCCCAAGCCCACCGGCTGCGTTTAAGCTCTCAATCCACGCCTATCTGAAAAAAATGCACAAAAGGCGCAAGACGCCCTTTCGGGCGGTTTTGCGCCTTATTATATGGTGCCGGTCCCGAACCGAGACCTTGGAAAAAGGTCCAATTTTGGTCACGGTCAAGGAAGGCATCCGCCCGAGGCGGATCAACCACAGGCATATACTGATTGAGGGGGAATCGCAGGGACATCCCAAAAGGGGTGTTTTTCAAAGGTCTTGAGCCGGGTGGCGCCCAATGATTACCCATAGAGTTCCGGTCGGCGTCTGGGCAGAAAATACTTCATGCGGTGCCCCCGGAAGGTTTCCAGAAAATTCGCATCCAGGGAGACAAAAAGCATGCCCTCCCGGTCCCCCGTGTATGTATCCAGAATCCGCCCATCAGGCCCCAATGCCAGTGCCACCCCCGGAAAAGCGAGGCCTTTGTCGGTCTTTCCCACCTGATTACAAGCAATTACAAAAAGCGCATTATCAAACGCCCTGGCCGGGAGATGCCGCAACCAGCTTTCCAGTTTTTCTTCAGCCGTTCCCCTGGGCGAGGCGTGGGGAATGAAAATGAGGTCCGCCCCCCTCAGGGCCATGGCCGTACTCAGTTCCGGGAAGTGGGCCTCGTAGCACAGCTGCAGGCCAAAAATGCCCTGTTTGACCTGGAACATCTCCAGGGTTTTGCCCGGTCGGTATATGGCGGCTTCAGCCGGAGAAAGATGTGTCTTGCGATAATACCCGAGAAGACCTGCGGGTCCTGCCACCACCTGAGTAATATAGGGCTTTTTTCCAGGCCTGGTCTCAATAAACCCCACAATAAGGATTAGGTTGGTTTCCCGGGCCAAAAGCACCAAACGGGGGGCAAAAGTTTTGGCCTGCCATTCGCCTGGAAATCCTTCTGTAGGACTCAGGACATAACCGGTCAGGGTGCATTCGGGAAAACAGGCGATGTCCGCTCCCCCGGCCGCAGCCTTGCCCGCCAGTTTTCTGAGTCTGTTGAAGTTTTCCTTGACCGCACCCGGAATGGATCTCATGCAAACGGCGGCCACCGTCAAATCTTTCATGATATTTGCAGCATAGACAGGCTTTCAGTGCCAAAACGTCGCGGTTTTGGTATAACGTTATCCCATCGGCGGCAAATTATCAAGAAGCGTTTTGAGCGCTGTCTCGTGTTAATCCCAGACTTTTAAAAATGCTCAAGGAAGACAACAATGGTAAGAAGCCGTAATCTGCTTCAACAAAAATCGCTCTTGTTTCAAGCAGTTCTGGTCGGGATGCTGTTGATGTTCCGCCATGACCCGTGCACGGCCCAATCCCATACCAGAATATACACACGGAAAACCCGGCCCACGGGATTGATAAACCACAGGGCCATAGGATATGGCCGTGAGCGATCTTTTAACCAGATCCTTCTCCTCCACGCTTTAGGGCCCAAAAGGGGTGACGAAATCTCCCGAATATGATAAGGATATACGTAAACGGGACCGGGCGTACCATTGGGCGGAAAATGAGTGGGCGGAAAATGAGCACCCCAAAAAGATACCGGCCCGCCGGCGTGCAGAAACCGTGCAAACACCCACCCTTTCAGGCATCGGGACCTTTGAAACGGTCTCAAGTTAAGGAGACGCAGATTAAAGGGATGTTTTTCAAAGGCCTCGCATCATGGGTAACGCATGCTTGTACAGCTCAATATCACCAATTTTGCCATTATCAGGCATCTTGAACTCTCCCTGGGCCAGGGGCTGAATACCCTGTCCGGAGAAACCGGCGCAGGAAAATCCATTATCATTACGGCCATCAATCTGATCCGGGGAGGCCGTTCTTCAGCGGATCTCATTCGAACCGGATGCAACGAGTCCACCGTGGAGGCCCTCTTTTCCCTTCCCCAGCACCCGGCCATGGAGAAAATCCTGGCCGATGCCGGGATCCCGTTTGACGGCGAACTGTTGATCAAAAGGAGTATTTTTCGGGAAGGCCGCAACAAGGTATTTATCAACGGCACCATGGCCACTTTGGAAATGCTTTCCACGCTAACACCCGGCCTGATCAGTGTATCCGGGCAGCATGAACATCAGCTTCTCCTCAAACCGGACAACCACCTACATCTTCTGGATCGTTTCAGCGGTCTCCAGGAAGAGCGATCCCGCTTTCAAGCGCTGTTTCGCCAATACCAGTCCCTGAATCAAAACATCCATACCCAGGAAAAGACCCTCAGGGAGCAAAAAGAGCGGCAGGAACTCGCCAAATTCCAGATGGAGGAAATCGAGATTGCGGATCCCTCGCCTGGTGAAGACGAAACCCTGGCGGAGGAACGGACGCGACTGCAGCACGCGGAAGACCTCCTTCAAATCGCTTCAGAGGGCTATCAGTCCCTGTATGAACGACACGACTCGGTTATCTCTGCCATTGCCCGCTCCATCAAGTCCTTAAACAAAGGCGCTGAAATGGATCCCAATCTGGTTACCCTGCGGGATGCCCTGTCAGAGGTGGAAGCCAAACTGGAAGATATCGCTTTCAGCCTTCGGGATTTTCAAAAAACCGTCCATATAGACCCCCGGCAGCTTGAACAGGTCACCGAGCGCCTGGACCTGTTGAACCGGCTCAAACGAAAATACGGGAGACCTTTGCGCGAGCTTATGAGATTCAAGGAGGAACTGGCCGACACCCTCAACACCATAGACCAATCCGAGGAAGCCCTCAATACCCTCAAAGCACGCAGAGATGAGCTCTTTGACACCCTGGTGCATGAGGCAGGAAAGCTTTCCCGAAAAAGGAGAAGGGCCGCAGAGGATTTCGAAACCGCTGTG
>JAWLET010000130.1:0-7446 GCA_041685955.1 Desulfobacteraceae bacterium
CGAAATATTCTGAGTAATCATACCACCCCAGACCCCCAAATAAAAGTGTTGTGGGTGTTAATAGAATAAGGGCCGTCCACTCCCTTTCGGCCGCCTCACACTTTCAAAAAATCGAGTAAGGCCTGATCCCGGGTCTCATTGGGCTGAAA
This sequence comes from Desulfobacteraceae bacterium, assembly GCA_041685955.1. Taxonomy (GTDB): domain Bacteria; phylum Desulfobacterota; class DSM-4660; order Desulfatiglandales; family Desulfatiglandaceae; genus JAIPDZ01. Next base: position 150 of record JAWLET010000130.1, read on the forward strand.
TACGATCATGTAGTGGTTGACACCCTCGACGGTCTGAAGCCGGGCATCGGGGATCTCCTGGAGCATACGCTCCGCCACCGGCTCGGGGAGGAGGATGTCATCATCGGCCAAAAGCCCGTCCGTGGCCCGAAGGATGAGGGTGGGGGCCTGGATCTTTCCGTAAAACTCGGACACGTCCACTTTCCCCAGATTTTGGGCCTCCTCCTGGATGTGTTCCGGCCGGGAACGCGGCCGGATCCCCCCCTCCGCCTCTTCCACCTCATACTGATAATAGGTGTCAAAGGCCTCGGACCAGGGATGGAGAAAAGGGGCCTGTTTCATCATGTCAATGTATTCCTCAAAAGAAGGAAAGACCTTCCCCAGCCTGTCCAGGGACGGCTTGATCCCTTTAAAGACCTTGGCCATCTGCTCCTCGGAGAGCTTTCCGCCGCCGTCCACCAGGATGATGCGATCCACCCGTTCCGGGAAGGTGGCCCCGAAGACCAGGGAGATAAACGCCCCCAGGGAGTGCCCCATGAGCGCCACCTTGTCCAGGCCCAGGTGGTCCAGGACGGCCCGGATGTCATTGATGTGATGGGCAATGGAATATCCGGTATCCGGCTTGTCGGACAATCCTCGGCCGCGCAGGTCCATGGCCAGGACCCGGTGCTTGGGGCTTAGGGCATTGGCCATCACATCCCAGCATCGGCAGTTGGCGGTGATGCCGTGCACGCAAAAAACAGGCCTGCCCTCCCCTTCCCATTCCGCCAGTTGGATCTGGACCATATCTCCGGGTACTTTTTTCATGGTCGGTTCACGCATATAAAACTCCTTTCAAAACAAACGTAAATGTTGCGATTCCTATGTTCTGTCTCACCGCCCATTCCCACGCCGTGGCGTGGTCATCTCCCGCTAAAGCCAGAGGCGCCTACGGTGCCATTCCAAAAAAAAGATGGCATAATAAAAAAATTCGGGTACAATGACACAAAACCTTTCAAAGGCAATGCCGTATGAAAAACCTTCCCGATCCAGGATATCGAGGATCATAATCTATGCCTAACCATACCCGTTTCGATCTTAACCGCTATTCCAATTGTTTTCAATAGAGGATGACGCCGCAACCCAACTATTCTAACCTTAAGCCACGAAAGGAGAAGAACATGAGACGAATACGGACGAAAAATTGGTATCTTTGGTTGGTAACAGCCCTATTTTGTTTAAGTCTTGTCGCTATTGCCTCAGCTGAACCTGTAACCCGATTGTCTGGAGTCCCCTCTCTTGATTCTTTGAAAAAATTCTATCATGTCCCCAATTTCAAAATCGGCGGGGAATATGAATTCGGAAATGAAGCAGCCTATGATTTCGGAGGAAAGGGGGGTGTGACCCTCGAATCTCTGGGACAAGAACCGCTCCGGGTGGCGTACATCGATGTGGGTACGCCTAAACGAGATGCAAACGGAAAAATCATCAATGCGGTTATCATAAGCCCCTACTATTCCGGAGATTCCACGTTCAACTATTTCTTTTGGTACGATGGGCAGAAAGGAAACGCCTTTTGCAGAGGGCCGATCGTGGGACCGGGCAAATTGATCGATACCCAGAAATATTATGTAATTTTTGTAGATAGCTTAGGACTCTGGGGGGCAAGCAAACCCAGTGATGGATTGGGGATGAAATTTCCCCAATATTCCAATCTGGATTATGTGCAAGCCAATTATCGACTGCTCAAGGATGAGCTCGGGGTCGCCAAAGTCAAGCTGGCCACCGGCGTCTCCATGGGAGCCATTCAGAGTTACATATGGGCGGTATTGCATCCCGATTATGTAGAGGCGATTATGCCCGTGGGTGGGATCACCGCCATGGATCCAGCGGCAAGATGGCTCTTCCAAAACATGACCGCTGCCATGAAAAGCGATCCTGCATGGCGGAACACCAAGGGTGACTATTATGATCTACCCAAAGAACAACACCCCAATAAAGGCATGATGTTCGGATGGTCGATTCTGGGCCAAACCGGTTTCAGTTTTGATTTCAGAAACAAGCAGAGTTGGGATGTGGTCAAAAAGGATGTCTTTTATTGGCACCCTGAAGGAGAAGAAGGGGCAAGCCTGATCAAGAAGGCCAACGATTACGATGTCAACGATCTCCTTTATAGAAACCGAGCCGGGGACACCTACGATATTAACGATCAGCTCCACCGAATAAAGGCCAAGACCCTAATCATTCATGTGGAAAACGATCAATGGCTGAGGTATGAAATGGCCAAAAAAGCCGCCAAGAACATAAAGGGCGCAAAGTTGGTGGGATTTGAAAGCCCCTTGGCCCACTACGCAGTCTTCCGCGGCCCCAATATGGTGATGATTGATGTTATTGATTTTCTAAAAACGATTGAGAAGGAGTAATCGTCAACTCCGGGGATAAATCAAATCAGGGATAATCAGGTCCCACATGGGGCCTTATGGAAGAACCCTGCAGCTCACTGCAGGGTTCTTCAATCTCACCCCCTCTAAGGCTGCTACCCGCCCTTTTCATGCCCGGCCCTCATCTTTTTGATAAAGGCCAGGTTCCGATGGGCCTCAGAGGCGATTTTGCTGTTTTTCCGGGCCTGACGCACGGCCGCCTTGAACAGGCGGGTCGCTTCTTCCCACTGATTCAGTTTCAAGGCCGCATATCCGGCCCGAAGACGAATGTCCGCATCCCGGCTCAATTTTGCGGCATGGCAATAGGCGTCATAGCTTTCTTCAAAGCGTCTCAGGCGAAAGGCAATGGCCCCCACGGTTTTCCAGCGCTCAGCACTGGCCTGGGCCTCCACAGCGGATCGGGCCGCGGCCAAGGCCATATGGTAGCGATGACCGCCCAGGTAGATATTCACCAGCCGGTCCCAGTCTCCCGCCATCGGCTGTTTTTTCCATGTCTTCTGAAGGGTGGCCGCCGCCTTCACAGGCACCCCGGCCATATGATACAAATCCGCCAACTTCTCCAACTGTTCGGGATCCGGGGGCCCAAGACGCACGGCCACGGCCATGGCGGCCGCTGCCCTGGCATAGTCGTCCTGCTCCAGTCCCAGCCACACCGCCAATTGCCAGGATGCGGGATTCTCCGGATAACAGTCGATGAGTCGCTCCAACCCCTTTTCCGCTTTCTTTGGTTGCGCCAATTCCACATGGGTCTTCACCAAGGATACCAGCCAGTCCAGGCCCGGACGCCGGACCGTGCAAAGGATTTCCAAGATGGACAAAGCTTCTTGGGGCTGCCTGAGCTGCAACCACAGGACCGCACCCTGGTATCGAACCGCTGATGTCACATCTGAATCGGTCAACCGGGTTCGTGCCATAACCATCGAGGCGTCTTTTTTCCGATCTGCATCCATAAAGGCCTGGGCCAGGCTCACCAACCACTGTTGTTTTGCCGGTTTTTTGGATGCACAAATCTCAAGCAGGGATATGCCTTTGGAGGTATTTCCCGCCTGCAGCCACAGCCTGCCGGCCTGGTAATATTCTTTCCCCTTCCCGGTGATTTCAGCGGCCCGTTCCATGGCCCGGGCCGCCTTTACCGGTTTCTGGTGTCCCAACCAGGCATGGGCCAGGGCCACAAACCACGCGGCCTGTGCCGGGGAACGCTTGCACAGCACCCGCAAGTGATGAAGTGCCTGCTCAGGCTGTTCAGCATGCAGCCACAGCACCCCTGCGTTGTAGAGGTATTCGGATTTGGGATCCATCTGGACAATCCGATCCATGACAGTGGCTGCTGATCGGGTTTGATCCAGAATTATATGTGTATTGGCCAGGGCCAAAAGCCATTTGACCTCAGGGTGTTTTCGTTTGGCCAGTTTTTTCAATATGACCAGGGCCTTTTGGGCACGGTCGGCCTCAAGCCACAGGTACCCGGCATGGAACCAAAGTTCCGGATCCCTGCTCCGTCGAGCGGCCCGTTCCATGGCCCGGGCCGTGTCTTCCTTTTTCTCCAGGGCCTTCAGGGCATTGGACAGGGCTACCAGCCAGTGGGATTCAGGCGCATCCATTTCGGTTAATTGTTGAAGCAAGGGCAATGCCTGGCCCGGCTTCCCCGCCTCCATCCAAAACACCGCACACTGATACAACATCTCCGGATCCTTGGACAGGGCGTAGGCGGATGCCATGGCCTGGGCCGCTTTGACATTCTCTTCAAGGCCCTGACGCGCACGGGCTGTGGCCACATACCAATCCGAGGTCTCTTGCTGCTCCGAGGAAACCTTTTCCAAGGCAATCAATGCCGCTTTGGGTCGTTCTGCGTTCAGCCAGAGTATTGCTGCCTGATACCACAATTCAGAGTCCTGGGTCATGGATGCGGCCTTTTCAAGCGCAGCGGCTGCCTTTTGGGGCTGCTCAGTTTCCTGATGTACAGAAGCCAAAAACTGCCAGGCCTCCACAAAGCAAGGATTTAGGGTAACCGCTTTTTGTAGGTAATCAATGGCCGCATCTGATTTTCCAGCCTGATGAAGGAAATATCCCGCATCATAGTAGGGATAGGGATGGGTTTCTTGGGTGTGGGTTTCGAGATAATCTGTTAAAATGCGGGCCGCACGTGCAACATCGCCTGTCTTGGCGGTCCTTTCCGCCTTGTTGACCACGGCATGAAGGGCTTCGGCCATGGGCGCCAGTTCCTGGGAACACTCGGTTTCAGCGGCCTGGCTCCAGGTACAGGGGGCGAACAGGCACGCCACAGCACAGAAAAAAATCATCCCCGGCTTAGCCATCATCTTCCATCCCGAATCGGATGGTCATTTCCACCCAGGTCTCCACCGGCCGGCCGGCCTTCTTCCCGGGTTTAAACCGCCATTTGGGCACTGTCTTGTGTACGGATTTTTCAAAAACCCCCTCGGGTTCGGCATCCACAATGGTGACTTCCCGGGTATTTCCCTCACGATCCACCAGAAACTGAACGGTCACGTACCCCTCGATACCCATGCGTCTGGCCCTATACGGATAATGGGGTTTGAGTGCTGCGATACTGACCGGCTTTTGATCCACCTCATTGACACCGAACCGAACCTGTCCGGTTCCCGGCTTTTGGACCGTCGCCGGCCGGTCCGCTCCGGGTGCCGGGACCTTCCCTACGCTCAGATTCACCTTCAGATTCATGGGGCTGGGCTGCACCGGCAGTGCGCTGGGGGAAACCGCATGGAGCGAAAGGGTCTGGGTCTTAAGCGAATCGGGCGTGACCGGCTTAAGGGCCGGTGGCGCCAAAGAGGACATATCCAGAGATTGGTGCGTCACCTCGGGCGGCTCCGTCTCGAGCGGTTTCAATTCCGGGGGTGTGATCTCAGGGATGTTCGGGTCGGGCGGCTCCGGCGTTTCAGGAAGGGGTTCCAGATCCTGTTCAGGCTGAACAGGCTGGGGCGCCGGCTGGACCGGGATGAGGAGGGCATAGGAATCTTGAGGGGAATGCGACGGATAGGAGGTTTGGCGCAACAGCAAGGGGATCAGGGCCAAGATGGCTAAGCTGATCACTGCGGCCCCCATTGAAAGGAGTAAAAACCTCAAGGGCGTTACGCCCGTACCCCCAAGGCCAATCACTCCAGCCTCCTCGCTGCCACCGCAATATTTTCCGCACCCGCCAGACGGCACTGGTCCAGCACCGCCACCAGCCGGCCGGCGGGACACGACTCGTCGGCATCCAGAATCACCCCGCCCTGTGCATTTTCCACCAGGAAAATCTCCACCAGACCCCTTACCCGCCTCAGGTCCACCTGCTGGCCGTTGATGAAAATATGGCCTTGGGGGGTAAGTCCCACCACCATGCCGGCAGCCTCCTTTCTCTGGGCTGTGGCGGCCTCCGGACGGTTTACCTCCACGCCCGATTCCCGAACAAAACTGGCCGTCACCAAAAAGAAGATGAGGAGGATAAAGATCATGTCGATCAGCGGCATCATGTTGATTTCCACATCGCCGCCGTCTTCTTCCTGCCTGCCTGGTGCGGCAATACCGCTTAGACGGAGCATTTGTGCCACTCCTTTTCCAGCCACTGGGATACGGCCTGTTGAAACACGAGGATATTCTGATGCATGGTGCGAATCTGCTTTCGCATGGCCTGGCCCGCCAACATGCCGGGGATGGCTACCAGCAACCCCGCCTGGGTGGTGATCATAGCCTCTTTGATGCCTGAGGCCATGGCCTGGGCATTTCCGGTCCCGTAGATGCCGATCACCCGAAAGGTCTCCACCATACCGGTGACCGTCCCCAAGAGACCCAGAAGCGGCGCAGCGGCCGCCAGTATCATAATGGTGGGGATATGGCGGTAAAGCCCCTGAATTTGTCGATGAACCGCCACCTGAAAAAAGAGCTGGTCCGCTTCTCCGCACAACATACGCTTACCCCGGTAATAGTGGTCCAGAAAAAAACTCAGGGCCCCGGCCCTGGGACAGCATGCCGGTTCCCTCAAACGGTCTTCCGCCTCCAGGCATCTGAGGGCGTCGCTCACCAGGAGGGACCTGCGTTTGACCCTGAAGAGCCACTCGGCCTTCAAGGCGATCAAGATCCACATCCACAGGGAAATCAACCCGATGGGAATCATGATGGGGCCCCCGGTTTGAACCAGGTCCCAGAAAACGTCGAAAATTTCCATGGCCTGTCCTCTCTTCTATCCTGGCATGACCTGATGCTCACCGTTGGTTCGCCGCCGGAGCAGGGCTCCCATGAGCGCAAGGCCTTTTTCTTCCATGTCATGGGACAGGTTCCGGGCCCGCCTTCCCAGAAAGGCCGCAACAATCATGACCGGAATGGCCACGGCCAGGCCCACCTGGGTGGTGACCATGGCCTCGCTGATACCGCCCGCCATCAACCGGGGGTCTCCTGTCCCATGCATGGTGATGACCTGAAAGGTATTGATCATCCCGGTGACGGTTCCCAAAAGGCCCAAGAGCGGGGCCACCGCGGCACAGACCTTCAGGGCGCCCAGGAAACGCTCCAGCCTCGGGGTCTCCCGCAACATGGTTTCAGACAGTGCACTCTCGATCACCTCGCTGGGATCACTCCGGTGCTCCAAACCCGCCATCAATACCCGGCCGGTAGGACGCTTTCGATGGGGATGAGTGGCTTTCATGGCGCCCTCGATATCCCCGCCGCCCACCAGTTGGGTGACCCGGGTCATGAGTGCGTCCGTGTTGTGACGCACCTTTCCCAAAAAAATGAGTCGTTCGATGGTCAGGACCAAGGCCACCACGCCCACCAGGAGAATGGGAACCACGAGTATACCGCCGCTTCTGAGCTGATCCTTCCAGCTGACCCGGTGGGCCAACTGCTGTATGGCCGCACCCCCGGAAATGTCGGTATACACGGCC
>JAWLET010000131.1:0-7435 GCA_041685955.1 Desulfobacteraceae bacterium
GTGGTCTAAGGTAACGGGACCGGGCAATTGGATTATTTCCCTCAGGGAAACGCCCACCTTGTGGGAACGGATGGTCAGGCGGTCCTCCGCCAGGTTTAGACGGATATCCCCCGGCTCGAGCCCCTTGACCTCCATAATGATCTGAACCTCCGAAGGCTCATCAAAGACCTCCAGGAAACGCCCGTCATGGGAGACCAGTTTTTCCCGCTTCCCCAGCATCCACCAGCTGAACAGGATCTTTTCGCCGGTCTCGGGATCCGCCCTGGCCCTCTCAAAAGAGAGAATGGGACAGCCCACCACCTTTTCCGCCACCGGGTTCAGGGTCTCTTTGATGAGGAGGAGCACATGCATATGCGTGGGGGCATCGATAACCCGGGCCAGTTCGGTGATCCGGGCATGGCCCTTTTCCCACAGAAACCACAACAGGGCCTCGCCGTCCGCATCGAGCTGTGCGGCCATCTCCTGGAGGGTCTCCATATCTATCTTCAAAAGCGCGGTCTGAAAAATCCCCTTCTGCCAGGCCTGAATATTATTCACCGCAAACCACACCCTGCCCTTTCCAGGGATCCCTTCTCCCTCAAAGGAGATGCACAGCACATCCCGCACTTTCAACACACAGTAGTGCCGCTCCACATTCAAAGAACGGATATCACAAAGCGCCACTTCGAATACGATTCTGGGCCGCTGAAACAGAATGAACCTGCGGTCCGTAAGAAAAGACTGGACCGGACGCCAGCCCGAGCGAGTGTTTCGCCTGTAGACGCCCTGGTCTTTTAGCAGGATGCACTCTCCTTTCTCAAGACCGGGTTCATCCCGCCTGCCGTAGCCCAGCCGGGTTTTACGGGGCCTTCGCACCGGCTGCTTATAGGACATGGCGCATCCCCTCCAGCAGTTTTTTCAACCGCTCCATGGCATCACGGACACACCCATTATCCCCCTCGGCAAGCCCCTGCCTGAGCGTTGAAACGGCTGTCTGCATCTGCTCAAGGGTAATCCGGCCCAATTGCCGCTCATTTTTGGCCAGTATTGTATCGGCTGCACGAAGCATGTTATGGGCCTGAATTCCGGTCTGTACCTGCTCCCGTTTCTCCATATCCTCGGTCACATGGCCCTGTGCTTCCTGTATGGCCTCGGCCACCTGCTCCTCTGACAAGAGATGAGCGGCCTCTACGGTGATCCTCGTGCATACGCCGGTGTACAGCTCTTCGGCCGACACATTGACCATCCCATTGGCATCGATCTCAAATGTCACCTCCACCTGGGCCTTTCCCCGGGGAAGCGGCGGGATGTCGCTCAGCTGGAAATTTCCCAAGCTGATGTTGTCCGCAGCCATCTCCCGCTCTCCCTGGAGCACGTGGATATCCATAACGGTCTGATCATCCACTGCGTTGGTGAATATCCGCCCCGCGGAAGTAGGGATGGTGGTATTGCGGTGGATCAACCTTGCAAAAAGCCCGCCCTCGGTCTCGATGCCGAGGGATAGGGGCGTGACATCCACCAGCACCACATCTTCTATCTCACCGGTCAGGATTCCGGCCTGCACGGCCGCACCGATGGCCACCACCTCGTCCGGGTTGATCCGGGCATAGGGCCGCTTTTGAAACAGTTTTTCCGCCAGGTCTCTGATACACGGCATACGGGTGGAGCCGCCCACCAGAACGATCCGGTCAATATCCTGAGGATCCAGCCCGGCATCGGCCAGCACCTGCCGGGTGGGGGATTCCAGTTTGTCCCTCAGATCATGGCTGACGGCCTCGAATTCGGTCCGCTCCACCCAAACGTGCGGCGCCCCGAGCCCCTTTTTTCCTACAACATCAGGGGATATATAGACACGGGTTCCGGGTCGATAAGAGAGTTCCCTTTTGGCGGTCTCACTCATCTCTCTCAGATGGTAAAGCCTCCTATTATCAGACTTCAGGTCGATTTGGTGTTCCTTTAGAAACCTGACCGCGAGGTAATCGACCATCCGGTCATCCCAATCATCCCCGCCGAGCCGGGTATTGCCGTTCACGGCCTTTACCTGAAATATACCGTCGCCCATCTCCAGCAGAGAGACATCAAAGGTCCCGCCGCCCAGGTCCCATACCAAGACGGTCTGGATCCGGCTCCGGTGAAGACCATAGGCCAGAGCCGCGGCCGTGGGCTCGTTGATGATCCGCATGACCTCGATGCCCGCAATGGCGGCGGCTTCCCGGGTGGCCTGACGCTGGGCGTCATTGAAATAGGCCGGAACCGTAATCACCGCCTTTTCCATGGGTGCGTTCATGCGGGCTTCCACATCTGTTTTGATCTTTTTCAGTATAAAGGCGGAGATCTCCTGGGGTGAATATCCCCGGCCGTCTAAAAAGGCCCGATAGTCCGTGCCTATATGTCGCTTTATGGAGGCGACGGCCCGTTCGGGGTTGTAGGCGGCCGCTGCCCTGGCCGGTGCGCCCGCCAGCGGGTCCCCTTTGGGTGAGACCGCAAACACGGACGGAGTCAGATATTCCCCTTCCCCGTTTCTGATGACCCGGGCCCGGCCGTCTTCGATGACCGCGGCCACCGAATAGGTGGTGCCCAGATCTATACCGATGGCATGGTTCATGTTCAGGGTTCCGGGTTCAAAGGTTCAAGGGTTCAAAGGTTCAGGTCGGAGCGTAGCGAAGATCCCGCGCGTGGCGGGATTCAAGGGTTCAGCTAACACCTTACGCCTCTTGCCTTTCGCCTTACGCCTCCTCATTCAAGGGTATCCTTAGCGTGCCTGTACAGTTGTCAATGGCCTGTCGTAGCTGGTCAATGTCCAAGGTCCTGAGCCTGGCAACACCGTTTTCCCTGAGCTCAAGCCACAGCTCGAGCCGGCCGGCGCCTTCTCCGTCATCGGGACTTACATGAACGGTCATCCCCTTGATGTGGTCAAGCGGCGCCTCGAATAAAACCTCATCAAAGCCCCCGTGATGAAGACATAATCGTTTCGGGGTCAGGTAAAACCGGCCGTACCGCCAGGCGGCAAACATCCCCTCCGTGGCGTAACAGGCCCCCGGCACCTTGAGGATGGCCTCCTCGCCCTGAAGCAGTGCCGCCTCCTGCCGGTCCCTGTGCTGCTGTTCCCATGCCCGGGTCCGCTCGTCCCACGCCTGCATAATTCCGTATTGGAGCATGGTCTCCATACCGGCCAGGGCGGCCCTCAGGTTCACGCCGATCAAGGGAATTCCGGCCACGGACACGATGAGGTCGGCATGGATCACCAGCCCCTTGTCCAGGACCCGGTCAAGGAGATCGATCAGCGTGGCATGGGTGTCGCGTTGAGGTTCCATAGGAGTCACCGGTCACTAATCATTAGACCTTGGACTTTGAATGTCGGCCTAATCAATTGATTTCATGAGAAGATCCACGGTCTTGGCCATCTTCTCCAGCGGCGACTTTTGCAGGAAAGCGTCGAAATCCAATTCGTCCAATCCTTCCACGGCTTCACGCGCTGCTCCGGAAACGGCGATGATTTTCATTTCATCTGGGGAGAATCTCTCTCTTACCTGACGGATGACCTCTCTGCCGTCCAGTTTGGGCATGTAGATGTCTACAAAGAACAGGTCCATCGCGATCTGTTCCATCTGGTTGACGGCTTCGCGGCCGTCAAAGGCCTTGAATACACGGTATCCCCGCTTCTCCAATAGCTCTCCCAAGAACTCGACAAAAAGCACATCGTTGTCTGCAACCAAAGCAGTCTTCGTCATTTTTTGTCTCCTAAAAAGCCGGTCATCGGTTCTGGTCATTTGGTTATTGGTCATTGGACTTTGGACCTTGGAGCAATTCATCAAGCCCAGGAGGCATTACCCACTCTCCCCTGTCAAACAAAGGAATACGGCGGCCAGGGACCGGTAAAGCGAACCGAGAAGCCCTTTAGGGAATCGATCTTTTCCAGCTCATCTCCCAGTTCCTCACTGCCGCCTTTTGGGAGCAAACAGGATAGATTCATGAGCATCCGCATGCTTTGATCCTCTGCCTTTCTTGTCTTTTCTATATGAAGATCATTGGCATAGGGCTTGATCCCTTCATAAAAGGATTTGAAGTATTGGTCGGCCTGCTTTTCCATTTCTTTTTTTAAAAGGTTTTCCAATTTCTGCCGGTACATATAAGCAATGCCCCTCGGTTTGGACTTTATTTCGTCTGCCAGCCTTTTGAATTCAGCGCTTTCCTCCGTAATTTTTTGGGCCATAACCCTGCTGTCCCAAAACACCTGGACCCCATATTCAGCCCTGTCTCTGATTTTTTCCAGTTTTGCTTTCAGGGTATCATAATCATCTCTCAGCCAGTTTTTCATATTCTCTTCCGGGTCAGGACCCGCATCTCCCCGAATGATGGTATCAAATCCCATGGGAATGACGGTCCCGAATACGTCCCAGGCCTTATCGACCACCCGCTGGTGCGCCAGGATCCATGCCTGTACACGCGTTTGATCCTCGGATTGGTAGGGCGCAGAGGGACAGGTGTGGACCACAGCACACAGGTCCTTGTGGGGGATTGTATACACCGCTTCGCCTTGTATACCCACCTTGCCAAAGTTCATGGGTGCACTACCCTCTGCAATGCAGTAGAGGTATCTCCCATCATCCGGTCCGGTTTCACGGGTACCATTTTCAAGGTCCTGCCTCAGATCATCCAACGCCATCCTCACCCCTCATTCCATCTCTTCGGGTTGGCTATCTTGTCCAGGAGATCGTCCACAATATTATCCAGGCCATCTCTGACCGATTTGACCGACTCCGTGATCCCCTGCTCCTGTTTCATCTCTTCCACGGCCGTGTTTAGATCCATCAGGGCCTCGCCCAACCGGTTCACCTCTGCTTCGGTCAGGCTCCCTCCTTCCATTCTTTTCAAGGCCTGGAGTCTCAGGGCGTCTGTGATGATCTCCACTAAGGCCACCACCAGCCCCAGGACCCCGTGCTTGAGGTTTTTTTCGTCTATGTCAATGGGCATGTGTTAGTCCGACGTCCGATGTCCAAGGTCCAAAGTCCAAGGTCGAGTATCATAACTGCACAACATCTTGGGTTTTCTCTGTTGACATTTATCCCAAAAAGGCATAGCTTTGAATAAAAGGAGGGTATTGACATGAATGATCTCAGCAAAGCGGTCGGCGGCTTTCGTTCCGCCATCCAGGACCTTCTGGTCCCGGAACTTAAGGCTATACATACTGAACTAAAACACCACAGCGAAGAATTCGCCAAGATTGAGAAGCGCTTCGAGGCTGTCGATAAACGCTTCGAGGCTGTCGATAAACGCTTCGAGGCTGTCGATAGAAAATTTGAAGCTGTATTCCGGTCGTTACAGCATCTCGAAACCACCCAGGGCGAAATCCTGACCAAACTGGATGTCAAACAGGAAGTCACTGAATTTACATCCAAAACCCATGCCTTGGAAAAACGCGTGGATGACCTCTGGGCATTACTCAAAAATTCCAAACTCTTCTCTCCCACCTAATCATGCCACTTTGGATTGATGATTGATGATTGAAAAACCTGCAACCCACATTTCCTATTCACTGATGGTCTCCTGTGCCTTTGCCCTGGCACTGACCCAGCCGCACCAGGGACAACCCTCACCCATCAGCTCGGCCACAGTGACCCGTTTTTCACACTGGGGGCAGTAGTCCCTCGACACCTTCGCGTCGTCCCAGGCAGGGGTCTCCACGGCGGTGCCTGAGGGGAATTCCAGGCCGTATCTCGCAGCGGTTTCAAAGGAGGCCAGCGCCGCCCGGATCTTGATGCCGAGCAGTTCAACCCCCACCACTGAGACCATGATGTCCGCGTTAATCACCAGCCCCTTGTCCAGGACCCGGTCGATGACATCGGCCAGTGTGCCGCCGTTCGCTTCATGAGCGTCTCTCGCGGGTTCTATTGCCATGGTTTGACTCCTCCTTTGGAGATTTGCGATTTCAGATTTGCGATTGCCGATTAAAACCCTAAATGAGCGTAATTTCCAGAATTCCACTCCCGTAGGATTTCCAGGCTATCGTTTCGGCATGATGAGGCAGGCTGATTTTTTTATGGTACTTACCTGCGAATATAAACAAGGTATCCGCATTCAGATCGAGTCGGATGTCATCTTCAAGAACATCGGGGATTTCAGCAATGATTCGTATACGCTTCCCGTTAAATATCTTAAGAGGAAATTCCATAGGGCCTCTGTGGACAGCGTTTTGATCTAAGGTCCAGGGCTTAGGCGGCCCACCTTCTATCCCGGATCCATCCGCTCGCGCATCAGAGATGACCTGCGTGTGACCCGACATCACTCCGTTTCTTCCGTATCTATCCGCTTGCGCATTCTGACGCGTCTGAATTCCATCATGTTTCCTTCCGTATCCATCCGGGTGTCATAGATGGCCAGGATATCCATGCCGTCGGGAATGGATCTCTTTTCCACCACCTCCATGGTCACCCGCCATTCCTCGGCATCCTTTTCCGCGGACAGGGTGGAGGAGATCTCCAAGCCGGTGAGCTCACTTAGTTCAGAGCGGGCCTTTTTGATAATGTCCGACATCCCCAGGGTCATTTGTATTACCTCCTTTAATCAACCTTGTTCCTTGAGTTCCCGGATGGCTTCCAGCTGTTCCATCAATCGTGCCTCTTCCTGTTCAAAGGTTTCGTCACTGATTTCGTCCATCTCATGCCGCATCTGGAGCTGAAGCAGGGCTTCATGGACCTTGGACTCATCGGTCATCTCCTGATAGGCTGCATCCCTGAGCTTGGTCCCGAGCCAGATGGTGAATTTCAGGGGCGAAAAGAGTATGTCATCGAGGATAAAGGCCATTTTCTTGATCGCAGTATGCAGTAGGCGGTGCGCAGTTTTGTTATAGCCGAATGATCGTCTTTAAACCAAACCAGAAATACGTAACGCCCGATCACTGATTTAAATACTTTTTCAATCCATTGAGTATCCGTCCCAACTCCTCTGTTTTACTTCTTGTGCTTAAATAGATTTTCTCATTTGTGAACTCGAGTTTATATGCCACTATCAGCAAACTTTCGGTCTCATTCAGAGATCCCATTGCAATATCCACAAAACGTTTAAAATCTTTTCTTGAACTTCTCCCTGCACCTTCGGCTATGTTGCTGGAAATAGAGACGACGGCCCTTCGTATTTGAGATGTTAAACCGTAGAGTTCTTCCTTTGGAAAACTTTGGGTTATTTTGTATATGCTTACTGCGAATTCAACCCCCTTAATCCATGCCTCCAAATTCTCATACGTCTTTGCCATGTGATTCCCTCCTCCCAACTGCTTCCTGCATACTACCCACCGCCCTCTGCATACTGCCCACCGCCCCCTGCATACTGCCCTCTGCTCACTGCATACTGCCCTCTGCTCACCATCTAACAACGATTTCCACGAAATTGCAGGGTGGGACCGGCCCCACATATTTGAGCTTCATCCGGCCATTGTACCTGTGGTTCAGGGTATCCA
>JAWLET010000132.1:0-7366 GCA_041685955.1 Desulfobacteraceae bacterium
GTGGAACCCGAGTACGCCATGGACAATCAGGGGAACATGCCCCCGGTGATCCATGTGGATTCGATGGCGCCTCTGTATTCCAGCGAGGACGGTTCCTTGATTACCGACGAGATGTGGGGCATCTACTACAAGCCCGACTTCGGTTTCGGCGGGGTTCAGGGCGGGGCCGCCCCCTATATTGTGGAGGGCGATGTCCAGGTGGATCCGTACGGGATCGATTCCCCCGACTATACCGTAACCCCTGAGTTCGTTCACATGTGGACCTCGGCCCTGGCCCATTGCCAGAAACGGTATGAGGACAAGTACCACCTGTACAAGAATGAACCGTCCGGAGGACTGGGCTGCTTCACCCCGGACAGCTTTCCCATTTTCGATGTCATGAAGCAGAACTGTTACATGATTTTGGACTCCAATCACGGGTACAAGATGATCGGCGTGGGCGAACTGGTGGCCAAAGAGGTCTTGGGAGAAGAACAGGCCCTGCTCAACCCCTTCAGGTTTGATCGGTATGAGAAAGGGGAACTTCACCCCGTGTCTCACAGCCCGTTTCCATGGAGCTGAGCCCCCCTTGATGCGGGATGAGAGGTTTATGGCTGCTACGGCTGTAAAGCGGTTGTTCCCGCCAGGCGGGGCTTTGGTGAGGCCAGCACGGTGGAGTTGACCATCCTCGGGTCCGGGGGCTGCATGGTGATCCCCAAACCGCTCTGTAAGTGCCGGGTTTGTACAGAAGCAAGAGTCAAGGGCCGGCCTTATGAAAGGACCGGCCCTTCCTCCTTTCTGCACGACGAGAACCTACTTATCGACACGCCGGCAGAGATCGTCCTTCAGCTGAACCGGGCCCATATCAACCAGGTGGATCACTTGCTGTTTACCCACCTGGATCCGGATCACACTGAGGGATTCCGGGTGGTGGAACAGATCACCCTCGACTTTCGCACCTGGAGGGCCTACGACCACAAGCGGATCCGGCTGGTGCTGCCTCAGGTACTGCGGGACCGAATGGTGGATATTCACTCCATATACGGCCCGCTCATCGAATTTTATGAACACCAGGGGTTTGTGGAGTCCATCACCTTTAAGGAACGGATCACCATCGGCGGGACCGACCTCACCGCCATACCGGTGGACCGGGGGTCCCAGATCGCCTTTGTCCACGTGTTTGAAAAGGACGGACGCCGGATGGTCTATGCGCCGTGTGACATCAAGCCGTTTCCAGAGGACAGGGAGGAAGTCAAGGATTCCGATTTGCTGGTCATTCAGCCGGGCATGTTTGAAGACGGACTCAAGCATGGCTTCACATACCCGCCTGATCACATATCCCGCACCACCCTGTACACCTTTGAGCAGACCGTTTCCCTGGCCCGAAGAATCAGGGCAAAGCAGGTCCTTTTTGTTCACATGGAGGAGTACTGGAACCGGACGTTCGATGATTACCGGGAGATAGAGAAGCAGTTGGACCACATGCGGTTCAGCTATGATGGGATGCAGGTGAAAATCTGAACACAGAAACCATTGGACAGGATGAACAGGATCGACAGAAAATTATGACGTTTTCTGCAACACAAGACTACTGAAAATCCTGTCCACAAACGATGAGGTTTTGATTATGGATGTAGAGCAAAATGAGCTTTTGGACAAGATACACGATGATGCCTTGAGAGTGCTGGAGGAAGTGGGTGTTAAATGCGCGTCCCCTGAGGTGAGACAGGTCTTTGAAGATACGGGCATGGCCGCCTTTGATGAAGCCACCGGCCATATTCACGTATTGAGACCCTTGGTGGAACAGGCCCTGGGAACCGCACCCAAAAGAGACCAGTACTGGATACCGGAGGATTCCTTCGGCGTGGGCGGAACCGCACCCTTTGTATATGATGATGAGTCTGGTGAACTGGTGCCCCCTACCTTTGACCATCTAACCGAAATCGCCA
The DNA here is from genome assembly GCA_041685955.1 of Desulfobacteraceae bacterium. Classification (GTDB taxonomy): domain Bacteria; phylum Desulfobacterota; class DSM-4660; order Desulfatiglandales; family Desulfatiglandaceae; genus JAIPDZ01. The sequence continues at coordinate 1,929 of JAWLET010000132.1, forward strand.
AGACGGTCAATGATACGGACGTAATTCATTTCATGGCCCGAGGGGTCCTGTTGAAAGGCCAGGAAGTGAAAGTCATCGACACCATCATTGAACACTGTCATAAGCCCATCTATGTGGCAGCAGTGACGGATGAAGGGATTGCCCGTGCAGAGGCGGTTCACAAAAGCAGGGGAAACCTGACGGTCCAGTTTTCCATTATCAACAGCCCCCTGAACATCATTGAGAGTATGATGCCGTCCTTCTTTTCCTGTGTAAAAAAGGGGATTCCCATCTATGTCTCCACCATGCCCATGGCCGGCCTGTCAGGGCCCTATTCCATGTCCGGGCTGCTGGCCCTGACCCATGCTGAAGGGCTGTTCGGCATCACCCTTGCCCAGCTGATTAATCCCGGGATTACGGTGGTACATGCCGGACTCCCCTCCATCGCCAATATCCAGAAGAACTATGCGGTGGACCTGGGACTGGTCTCCCACAATGTGGCCAACCTGCTCCAGGAAAAAATCAACAAAAAGCTTGACATCCCTTCCATCCAGACCGCCTGTACCACGAGCCAGGAAAGTCCCAATAAAAAGGCGGAGGAAGAGGCCATTGCAGGCTTCGCATTAATGAAAAAATACGGATTTCACCAGATGCGCCATTCCTTTGGTTTTCTAAAGGAGTTGATCTCCTTTTCCATTGCCAAGCTCAAAAGACACATCGAACTGTGTCAGGAAACCGGACCGGACCAGGCCCCGGATTATGAGCTGGATGCGTATGATCCGGAAGGATTTGAGGTAATCGCTCGAAACAGCAGTCAGGCCAACTACATGAGAGATGATCATACCCTCAAAAACACGGGGAAATGCTTTTTATATTAGTCGCTTTGCACGCTCAGGATAATATACTTGAGCGTCCAAAGCATAGGGTCAAACTGGAAGGCTCGGCCCTGGCTGGAATACTGCCGAGACCCCCAGCTGTGCACTGAAACCTGAACACTCAAACCTTTTTCAGCAGGCATACCCAAGATGAAAGTCGTCGCCTATCAGACAAATCCAAGGCTGTTGGATCTCAAGGACAACCTGGACGAGGTGATCTCCAAAATTCGGGAGGCCGCCGACCAGGGCGCCCATCTGGTGGCCTTTCCGGAACTTGCCCTCACCGGATACTTTGTGGGTCAACGGTACCATGAAGTCTCCCTTCGTATGGATTCGCCGGAGATCAAGGCCCTGGCAGAAGCCACCAGAGGGACTGCGGCCGTGGTGGGGTTCATTGAAGAAAGCCCGGCCATGAACTTTTACAACTCGGCCCTGGTGGCCGTGGACGGGGAGGTCCAATATGCCCACAGAAAGCTGAATCTCCCCAATTACGGCGTGTTTGAGGAACGAAAATATTTTGCATCCGGAAAGCATATCCCGGTCTTCAAACTGAAGGATTTCACCATCGCCGTATATATATGCAATGACCTGTGGCATCCTTCCCTCCCCTACCTGGGGGTGGTCCAGAAGGCGGATGCCTTCATCTCCATATTCAACTCCTCACAGGGCTCCATGGGGAGTGAATTCTCCAATATTGAAAGCTGGGGGATCATCAATAAGTTTTACTCCCGGATTTTCGGTATTTACAACATCTGCGTCAATCGGGTGGGAGAAGAAAGATGGCAGGAACGACGCTCCATTCTCGCCGCGGAAACGGCTTCCATGGCCCCAAAAGCGCCTGCCGCATCCCGCCTTCATGAGGAAGTGTTTCACTTCTGGGGGGGAAGCGAAATTATCAATCCCTTCGGCAAACCCATGGTCAAGGCGCCTTTGTATGATGAACACGTCATCTCCACCAATATCTCCAGGGATGTCCTCAGACAGAAGAAAATTCTGCTCCCCTACCTGCGCGACGACGACCCCTATTTTACCCACCGGGAGCTTCAAAAGATCCTGTACGAAAAACCCAGGTTGGAGAATCTGTCAAAGGCCGGATCCCTCTTACGGATCAACAAGTAAAGAGCCAATTCCAGCCCGTGTACGCCAGGAGGCCCTTTCCGGGCACGGCCAACAGGACCAAAAAGGTGAGCTCTACCATTTCGTTGGCCGTACCCAAAAGGTCGCCGGTGATGCCCCCGAACGCATGCCTTATGCGGGTCTTGAACAGGGCGGCCTGAAGATATCCAGCTGCACCCAGCAATACCCCCAGCGGACCCAACATCAGACAGACTGCCAACGTCAGCCCATAGACTGGAGTCCTCCGGATAGGGGCGCCGGTGGCGACAAACGGTTTGCCCATACCTCCCTCTGCCCGGGCATAGGGAAGCGCCATCAGCAGACCCGCCATCACGGCCCTGGACAGACAAAGTACAGGTACGACCCAAATACTGGTGCCCGAACAGAGCAGTCTCTCAAAGGCAATCCATTTTCCCAGAAGTGCGAGGATCAGTGCCAGGACCCCGAAGGCCCCCACCGAGGTGTCTTTCATGATGGCGAGACGCCTTACTCGCTGACCCCCTCCTCCGATGGAATCGGCCCAGTCCGCCAGTCCGTCCAGATGAAGCCCCCGGGTCAACCAGATCTCCGCCCCCATCATGAGTAGTGCCGCCAGGGCAGGCCATGGGGAAAAGGGCAACCTCATCCATATCCATCCTATGGCATAGAGGATCAGCCCCAGAACGGTCCCTACAAACGGGAACCACATAAGCGATGATCCGAAGTCATCCCCCCCACTGCGGTCACAAGGGATGATGGTCAAGGTCCGCAGTGCCGTGCCCAACCCCTTCAGGGATCTTTTACCAGCAGATGGTACCATAATCTAAGGGACTCCCCTTCCGGCCTTATGGGCCCGGCGTTATTCCCGCCTCTTCAAATGTGGCCATTTCCCTGTATATCCGGATACTATCTTCAATGATCTGCATGGCCAGGGCCGCACCCGTCCCTTCCCCCAGCCGGAGATCCAGGTCAAGGAGTGGGCGCATCCTCTCCTGTTCAAAGAAGGATCTGTGTCCCTTCTCAGAAGACAGATGTGAAAATATCAGATAATCCTTTACCTTCGGATTGAGGCGCATGGCCACCAAGGCCCCGGCCGTGGAGATGAACCCGTCAACCACCACCACCATCCGCCTTGCGGCTCCCCCCATACACAATCCACATATCCCGGCGATCTCCAGGCCCCCGAGGGCTGCAAGGGTGGAAAGGGGATCCTCCAGGGAGTGGGCGTTCACCTCAAGGGCTTTGCGTATCATATCCGTCTTATGCTGGAGGCCCGCATCGTCCAGACCGGTGCCTCTTCCGGTCATGGCCTCCGCATCAGCGGGAAGAAGCGCACTGAATACGGCTGAGGAGGGCGTGGTATTCCCGATGCCCATTTCTCCTGTGGCCACCATGCCCACCCCGTTTTCAAAGGCCTGCTCCGCCATCTCCACCCCTACATCCATGGCGGCTTCGGTCTCCTTCCGGGTCATGGCCGGACCCTTGACCATATTCCGGGTGCCCCGCCTGACATTTCGCCTCACCAGGCCCGGCGCATCCCCGATATCCTCCTTCATCCCGATATCAATGACCTTCACCCGGGCCCCGGCAGCCCTGGCCAGCACGTTGATCCCGGCTCCACCCGTCAGAAAATTGCGGACCATCAATCCGGTGACGGCCTGGGGGTAAGGGCTTACCCCTTCATCCACCACACCGTGATCTCCTGCAAACACGAACACCGCCTTTTTGGGCACTGGGGGCATCTTATCCCGGGTAATGGCCACCACCCTGGCGGCAAGCTCCTCCAGGACACCGAGGCTGTGCTTGGGTTTGGTCAGATTGTCTAACCGTTCACGGGCCGCCTCCATCCACCGGGCGGACACCGGTTCAATCTTGTCTGAGTTCTGTTTCCACACCATTGGCTGCTCCTTTTCCATGTTTGTGTCCGTCTCTTGCCCCAAAAAACAAACCCCATCCAGGTCACAACATTCAAGTGACCCGAATGGGGTTTTGGCAACTCCATTCATAGTGATCGGCAGGTCTTCTGGCTTCCCCTGCTCAGCTCGCCTTCCCGCCCTTACGAAGCCCAGAAGGTCTTTGAAGACCTAAGGACCTTTTTTTGGGCAGTGACTTTTCATCCGATCTTGATACCGGTCGGAACGTTGCCAAGCGTCCGCTATGACACCAGCGATGGGTTACACAGCACCGGCCAATGTGCGACGGATTCTCACCGTTTTCCCTTTTCACCCGCAATGCCTGGGAGTAACCCAAACCCTGCAAGCACCGATCACCTTTGATGAGATGCCGTTGATCGTAACATCTCAAGTAAATAATACTTGGTTTTAAGCCAGATTGTCAATATGAGATTGGATGGAATGCCTTTATCATCTTGAAAGGAGACTCCCGTCAGTTTTGTATCGCATCTTGGTATAGCCTCATATGGGCTTCAGCCATCCTTGATACTGTGAAGGTGTCCTTAACGTGCTGCTGCCCGTGTCGCCCCCAGCATTTTGCCTTTTCCTCGTCCGCAAGTAAATCCACGATCCTGTCCGCCATAGCACACGGATCTCTGCTGGGGACCAGCCACCCAGTAACGCCGTGGTGGACGGCCTCTTTATTGCCTCCAACGTCCGTAGCCACCACTGGAAGGCCCGAAGCCATTCCCTCCAGGATTACATTTGAAAAACCCTCTTCGTGGGATGACAAGGCCAGAAGATCGCTGGCTGCCAGAAGCTCTGGCACATCGAATCGCTGACCTAAAAACGCTACTTGTCGAGAGATGCCCAATCGGTGCGCCTCTGCTTTAAGGTCTTTTTCAATGCCTCGATCCTCGCCGACCAGTAAAAATCTTGCTTGAGGAATACGATCTATCACCAAAGCCGCCGCTTGGAGTAACTCCGAAAGCCCTTTATACGGGATGAGGTTGGCAATGCTGACAACCACCTTTTCAAAAGGCGAGATCGCTAAACGATTCCGTATCAAATTCCGCTTTGAAGTTGCTGATTGAAATGGAGTAGTGTCGATACCGTTATAAATGATTTTCAGCTTTGAAGGATCTCCAAGATCCCGTATGAGCGCATCCTGCCCCACGGCCCGTGAGTTTACCGTCACAAGTTGGCTTAAACGAAAGCTCAGAATATCAAACAATCGCCAACCCTTGTACCGATCCTGATGAGTACCCAAGGCGCGGTGGCTTGTTATGATGCATTTTAAATTCAACAGTCGGCCTGCCAAAGCTGCCATAAAATTAGTCAACGGAAGGCATGCATGAATAACATCAGGACGAAGTGTCATAATAATTCGCATCAACCTGTACTGTGCATAAAACAGCAGCACCATTTTTTTAGGTAAACCCGAAGTTTTGCTATACCCACCATCATGAATTTTAACATGGGTGTTTTTCAGACTTTTATATAAAGGGCCATTGGCTTCTAATACGAACAGATGACAGCATACACCATGGGAAACCAGATACCTGATAAGCAAGGTCATCTGTTGTTCAGCACCTCC
>JAWLET010000133.1:0-5685 GCA_041685955.1 Desulfobacteraceae bacterium
TCAATATCAAGCCCGCCCAGGCCATCTACGTGGGGGACTCCCTGGTGGACCTGGAAACGGCCCGGGCCTCGGGCGTCCACTTTGTGGCCTACCGGAACCCGGAACTGGACGCGCACCTGCGCGCGGAGAGCATGACGGAACTGGAGCGGGTGGTGGCCGCTTTTAAAGGGTAGCAGGCTGCACCGTAACGGGGCAGCAAAGGCATGGAACTCAGTTGAAGGAAGCCCCTGGGGAGAATACCATGAAAAGGGTATATCCTATCATTTTCATCCTCTCCGCCTTGGTTTTCAGCAAGGGCTTTATCCCTTTGGCGGCACTTGCTCAAGATACAAGCCGTCTTATTTCCGCCCGGGACTTGATATACCAGGGGGCCTTTTCATTTCCGGCAGGGGATGCATGGGCCTACAGCGGCCACGCTCTGGCCTATTATCCGGGCGGGGATCCTTCCGGACCCTCGGACGGATATCCCGGGTCCCTGTACGCCGCCGGATCCAAGAACAATGCTATCGGGGACCGGGTGGGCGAAATCAGCATCCCCGCTCCGGCACCCCTGACGAGTTTTGATGCCCTGCCCAAAGCCTCGGTGCTGCAGGCCCTGACCGACATCACCGGGGGATGGAAGGACAACTGTACCTATAACGAAGGCTGCATCTACCGGGAGATTGACGGGCTGGCCTACCTGTCTGAGGCGGACAAAATTGTCTGGAACCTCAATGACTGGTATAATGTGGGCGCCTATGATCAGGATTCTTTGGGCTGGAGCGACCTGGACATGTCCGGCGCCCGGGGAGTATGGCATATCGGCCCCCGGGGGGATGACAGGTTTCATAATGCCAAGGCATGTAATTATCTGTTCACGGCCCCCCAAGGATTTGCCGATACCCATCTGATGGAAAAGCGCCTGATCGCCGGGAACAGCCGGGAGGCGGGTGCCAACGGCGGCTCCCAGGGGCCCACCCTGTACGCTTTGGCGCCCTGGATGCTCCGGACGGGGAAATCACCGGACCGTGGTGGGGGATCGATTCGGTGGAAGTCAATGTTCAAAAATTCACTGAAGAAAAGAGGGGTCCATGACTAAATTCAGACTTCTTACATATCTGATGGTGGGGGTCGGCCTGATAGTGGGGTTGCTTCCCCGTCATTCCCTGGCGATCACCATCGACCACACCTGCACGGATATCAGCAAAATCCCCGATTACTGGATAGATCAGGTGAAACGCATGCTGAAAGTACACTATGCCCACACCTCTCACGGGGAACAAATCACCGTGGGGCTGGAGCGACTCTCCGCTGCCGATCCCAAATACAGTTATTATCCGGACAACTGTACGGTCCCCGACACCGCCACCCATTTGAGCCTGATGGATGGTCAGTATTATGACGGTTATTGTGAAACTTATATTACGCCGGATCTTTACTGGGAAGGGACTTCCGCCATGAACATCACCCGGTCGGTACTGACGGGCTTTGACGTGAATATCTCTTTATGGGCCTGGTGCTCCCAGTTGGATTATTATACCCAGTCTCAAGCGGAGACGTATCTGAATAACATGGCACAGCTGGAAACCGAATTTCCCGGTGTCACCCTTGTGTACATGACCGGCAACGCCCAGAGTGAGGAGAATCAGAACCGGTATGACCGAAACCAGCAGATCAGGGCCTACTGCCGTGATAACAATAAAATCCTGTTTGATTTTGCGGATCTTGATTGCTGGTACGGAAATGAACACTATACGGTAAACGGGATTCCCTCGGAGCATCCGCACTACCGGGGGGATGAAGCGGGTCACACCACGTATGAAAGCTGCGACAATAAGGCCCGGGCCTTTTGGTGGCTGCTGGCGCGAATGGCCGGCTGGGACGGTGGGACTGCCCCGGCCCCGGATATCAAGGCCAATGGGTCGGACAGCGCCATTACCGTTTCATCCGGTTCACCCGTTTCCATCACGGTATCTGTCGAACCCGGCGCAAGGGCCGGGCAGAATGCCGACTGGTGGATCGGAGCAAAAACGCCCTTTGCCCCGCCCGGGGATTGGTACACCTATGTATATCCCACCGGCTGGTTGCCCGGCATCAACCGGTGCATCCAGACCGGTTTGTTTGAATTGACATCCTTTGAGGTGATGAATATGGCATTGCCGGAGGGAAACTACACCTTTTATTTTGCCATCGACGACCCGGATGGCCTGGCCGCCGGGCCATGGTGGGGGATCGATTCGGTGGAAGTAACCGTGGAGTAGCAGGAACCTATGGGAATCGGCGGGATCGGTCCATGCACCTGAGCGGACCAGTGGATGTCGATACGTAGTACAGGTACGGTCAATCCATATAATCTTTGAAATCCTCTAAGATGTAGGAACTGGGCACGGCGAAATTGAGGGCATCGTGGGCCGGAATGACCCAGCTCACCACCCCCACCACCCGGCCCTCTTGATCCACCACCGGTCCCCCGCTGTTCCCGCCGGTGACCGACGCGGAGAACTGGACCCAGTCCCCGGTGTATTTGAACTGCCATCGTTTCCATTTCAACTCTTCCCGGATCTCGGATTCCGGAAATATGCGGCTGAAGGTCCCCCGGGTCACCGTCTCCCTGAAGGCCAGAAGGGGATTGCCCACGGCCCAGACCGGTTCCCCCCGGGACAGCTCCTTGGGGTCCCTGATCTTTAGAAAGGGGGTGGCCCGGTCAATGGAGACCCGGATGAGGGCCAGATCATGTTCCCGGTCCTTTTTCAATACCCGGACCCGGTAGGCCTTTTTATGTCCCGGAAGCTCGGCGTCCATGCTGTAAGTCACCCGCCGGACCACATGTTTGGCAGTCACGGCCAGGCCCTCGGGGCTGATAAAAAACCCGGACCCCCCGCCCCGCTTATTGGACAGCCTGAAGGTACAGTGAACGGCATGTTCCAGCGGGCTCTGGGCAGCGTCCCCCACCCCTTTGAGGGGAGCAGGCGTGGGCGGTTCCTTCAATTCCCGCTCTTCCACGCCCTCTTCCGCCTCCCCGGCAGCCGGGGGTTGATCGGAAAAATGGATCTGACCGGACTGGTCCCGCCAGATATAGGCCTTGCCGGCCAGGGCCTCCAGCACAAACAGGGACAGAACAGCACCGATGAGAAAAATGATGAAACCGTAGGAAATGGAATGATGGAATAATGGAATATTGGAATATTGGAACCTTGGTCTCATGGCTTCATTTTCCTTACTCCGTAGGGCGGATAGCATCACAGAGGTCAGAGATCAGATGTCAGACGTCAGAGATCAGCGGTTTTATCCTTTAAACGTACTCACCCTTCATGACTGCTGCCAGGCGGGGCCTCCGACAGAACCAACACCTGGCAACCCTTCTCGGCCAGAAACCGAATCATTTCCGAGGGGAGACTGGCGGAAGTGGCCAGGACGGATTCCCCGTCCGACTTGTGAAACACCACCCCGGGCAGGGTCAGGCGCACATTGGTGGTGGCCTGGCCCGGGACCGCCGCAAAGGTGTGCGGACCTTCTTCATACCGGACATCCAGGAATTTCAACACCTTTCCCAGCACGGTGACCAATGGGGTTTGGGGGGACAGGGACAGGACCTCCACGCCCCGGTCGTTTAAAAGTGAAATGACCTTGGGATCCAGCCCGCTTACGTCGATAACAGCGCCGCTTCCCCGGTTTTCAAGAAAAAAATCCGCCTCGATGGTCAATTCAAAGTCGTCTTTTCGGCTGGTGAACGCCGTTAGTTTCTTTCCGGTGGTATGGGACCGGCCCGTGAATTCCAGCACACTCCGGATGAGGGAGGCCGCATCTTTGGCCCCTTTCACCGCCCTGACCCCGGGGGCCCCGTCATCCCCCCCGGTCACGGGCGGATATTCCACCACATCGATCCCCATCAACGCCAGATAATCCTTGATGCTCTCCGGAAGGGGGTGCGTGTTGGACCCGGTCAGACTGATGACAATAAACCGGGGGTCTTTCCCTGAATCCGACTTGGGCGGGACCACGATCCAGTCCCCGGTCACCCGTACCCGGGCGCTTCCTCCCAGTTCCAGGGGTTCGCCCGGCTTGAAAATTCTGGCGTAGTTGCACGCACGCAGGATCTTTCCCAGGGCGGTCCTCAAATCATCCCGGGCCGAGATGGACACCACCCGGTATCCGGTCCAGGTGGACTCGATGAGTTCCACCATCTTCTGAGGGAGGGCGCTGGAAAGATCCACGATCACCGTGGTCCCCTGCTGGAGCCTCAACAGGGGATAGTTTTCCGTGCTGAGATTGATCTGTCCCCCCGATGTCATGGGGATGAAATGCTCCCCGGCATTGACCCACTCCTCCCCCATGGCCGTGAAGACCTTCCCCATGCCGTCGGCCAGGACGATGATCATGCCCTGGTCCTCGGGACGGATCTCACCCGCCCGCTCAGGTATGCGGGTCTCCTCCGGTTCAGGAGGGGGAGGCGGTGGAGGGGGCGTCTTCTCCGGCTTCCGCGGTTGAGGCGCCTCCGGCGCTTGAGTGTCCAGGTCAAAGGAGTGCATCACAATCTTGGGATCGGCCAGGGTCACCCGCCCCCTGGTGTCCACATCCCTGGATATGGGCGGGGATACCGGCGACGGGGTCTTCTGTGCAGGCGATGGCGGGGGATATACCGGCAGTCTGACCTTCTGTCCGGCAAAAATCCGGTCCAGATTCTTTATACCTGGATTGTACTTTTTCAACAGCGGCAGGTACTGCCGGGTGAAGGCCTTATCGGAAAGGTGATACCGTTCCGTTGCCAGCTTGTGCAGGCTGTCCCCGGGCTGGACCGTATAGGTGTGGTACCGAGGACCTTGCGTCTTCTCGGCCTTGGGCATGACCTTCACCAGGATCACAATCTTTTCCCCGGGCTGGATCACATTGATGTTTTTGAGAGAGTCGTTCAGCCGCCTTAAAATCTCCAGGAGCTCATCCGTATCATAATCCTCCAGCAGGCCCTTTTCTCTCAGGATCTTGGTCAGCCAGTCCCCTTCCTGGACCACATACTCCTGGGTGGCAAAACCCTCCTTTTGCAGGAACCCGTCCACAGCCCTTTTCTGCCCACCTTTTCCTTTTGACCCAACATCCTCTTCAGAAAGAGAGGAGGCCTTTTCAGCGGCCCCCGGACCCCCAAAGCAAAAGAGGAGCAACAGAGGGATAAGGTGGAACATAATCTTTTTCGAAGGTGTTAACATAGATACATCTGTGATTCTATTCTCGCGCAGAGGCGCGGAGGCGCAGAGTTTTGCTTATCATCTTCTGTAAGTGATCCCGATCATCCAGTGAATCCTGTCTGAATGCGACTATCCTTCTTTCAGTGTGCTATTGCGTATGGATTCGCTCAAGAACCCACTCCCGTATCAGATTTTCGTGCGAAATCCCTTGCGATCTTGCGAGTCTTCTAAGCGCTTCGATTTCACGGGGTTTCAACTCAACTTGAACAATTCTGCGCTCAAAGACGGGTTCGTGGACCTCCTCCAATTGATCTTCAAAATCCGTCAGATCATGCGTATCCCAGAAATGGGCCAGCTCTTGAATCGAATCGGTCTGTGGGATTGCTTTTTCCATTTATCGGTCCCTCCATTGCTTGAATGCACGCTTTTCCTTCTCTGTCATCGGTCGGGCAGTCACCGGATATCCTCTGCGACCAGGAAAATTTATTACCACGCACAATAAATACCGTCCGGCCTCCGTTTGCCC
>JAWLET010000133.1:5785-7341 GCA_041685955.1 Desulfobacteraceae bacterium
GCCCGCAATATGTTCAATTCGATCTTCCGGCCAAAGGAAAACCTCTATTTTCATAGTCTCACTCAGGATCACAGAGACGTTGAAACAAAGATCATATTTTTCGAAAAGCCTCAACAGATCTCTGAAAACGGAATTCGTCAGGATCTTGTCCCCGAATCAGCAAATAGTCCTTCACCATATCCGATGCTTCCTCAAAAATGGCCTGATCCCCTTGAGCCTGCCAGAAGCGACTATCGAATGCCCGGTGATCATCCTTTATTTGCTGGTAGTTTTCCTCTACTTTTCCCATACTTTTTTCTCACACCAAGCCGCCAAGCCACGGAGATTATTTTATTCACTTTTCAACTAATGAACCCTTACACCTGTCTCCATAATTTCTCTTACAAATGGATCTTCAGAGTTGAAATCTTCGGGTCGATACGGTAACACTTGAAGATCGCTACTTATGGCGAGCGTAATGGCCCTGACCTTATTTCGATCTTTTATCCAGTTGCCTTCAAAAGTATCGGATACAAGGGCCACATCGATGTCGCTCCATTCATTGACATTCCCTTTGGCATAGCTCCCAAAAAGAACAGCCTGATTTACAGGGATATCATTCTCTTCCAAAACCCGGATGTACTGGTCAATAATTTTTCTTATTTTAGCCGGGATCTCAGCCATCCGTAATACTCCTCCAGTGTGCTATTGCGCATGAGTCAAACGTAAATTTGAGCCCTTTTGAACCGCCTATTTCCCCCTGACCCCGATTTCCTCGTCCTTCGTCCTCTTTGTACTCTTCTTTGCAACCTCGATAAGCGAAAGGAGCGCTTCGTTCACGGCATCTTCATTTGGAAACACTTCCGCAACCTCAGGTCTGAGAACAACAATATTGGACGATTTACGCATCCGCTCGTAATATCTTCCTCTCACAAAACCTTCCGGAAAATCAGAACGTTTGTATTCGGTGCGCAATTCATCTTCTGAAATACCTCTATCCTTTATTACCGTATTACTCATTTTATAATTTAAGGACGCTCCTATTTCACGCTCTATTCCTCATTCAGGGATGTTATGTCCGTGAAAGAAACTTTTCCAACACAAAAATCTTTCGCCTTCTAAAGAAAACAGGGCTTTCAGCTATAGCCAATGCCTTTAGATTTTCACATCCGGAAACGAACCATGGTGCATTACAAGAGGGCACTGACCACACCCAGTCCGGAGGTTCCATTCCCACCTCGTCGCACAGATACTCGATGGTAGAGGCCAGTATAGAATCGGTTTTCTCATCATTTAGTGAAAAGGGCTCAGCTACAAGCGCGCGATCCTTTGTACGCCGGAAATCATCTACAAATTCCATGAAGGGAATTCGCCAGTTCTCCCCGGCAATTTGCATCTCTCTTTTAATTTCCTGAATCGCCCGGGTTTTCATTCAAAATCTCCTCGAGGAAAAATTGCGTAGCCGGCCGAATCATTCGCTTCGGATAGTAGGCTTCTATAACCTCAAATACCTCCCTTACCGTTTTAATGCCCAACTCATTCACCAGAAACGCAATATCCTGTCCATCCGTGGCATC
>JAWLET010000134.1:0-7306 GCA_041685955.1 Desulfobacteraceae bacterium
TGGACATTGAAAAAATCAGGGCTGAAACCAAAGGATGCCGCCATGTGCTCCACTTCAATAATGCCGGGGCCTCCCTGCCCCCGGATGGGGTGCACCGGGCCGTGGTGGATCACCTGGAACTGGAGCGGCAGATCGGCGGGTATGAGGCCGCGGCCCGGGCCCATGAAAAGATTGAGCGCTTCTATACCGCCTTGGCCCAACTGCTTCATTGCCGGCCTCAGGAGATAGCCTATGTGGAAAACGCCACCCGGGCCTGGGACATGGCGTTTTATTCCCTGCCCTTCCAACCGGGCGACCGCATCCTGACCACCCAGGTGGAATACGGCAGCAATTACCTGGCCTTTCTGCAGGCGGCCAAACGTTATCAGGTAAAAATCGATGTGGTGCCCAATGATGACAGCGGACAGATTTCCGTCTCCGCCCTAAAAGACATGATGGACAAGGATGTAAAGCTGATCGCGGTCACCCATGTCCCCACCCAGAGCGGGCTGGTCAATCCGGCCCGGGAAATTGGACAAATAGCCAAGCACCACAGTGTGTTGTACCTTCTGGACGCCTGCCAGTCCGTGGGTCAAATGCCGGTGGATGTCCAGACCATCGGCTGCGACATGCTGTCCGGAACAGGCCGCAAATACCTGCGCGGTCCCAGGGGCACCGGATTTTTGTATGTCCGGGAATCCTTGTTAAAGGACTTGATCCCCCCCTTTATCGATCTTCGTTCCGCCACCTGGGTGGATGAGAACCGGTTTGAACTTCAACCGGACGCCCGTCGCTTTGAAGCCTGGGAGAGCTATGTGGCCGGTCGCATCGGCCTGGCCACGGCAGTGGACTACGCCCTGAACCTCGGCATTTCCGCCATTTTCGACCGGGTGCAGTATCTCGCCGATCTGCTGCGGGAACGGTTGGCTGCTATTTCCGGGATAGAAATGCAGGACCCGGGCCGGAAAAAATGCGGCATCGTCACCTTCACCAAGGCGGATGAAACGCCCACCGAGATTCAGCGTCGTCTATCGACCCGACATATCAACATCTCCGTGTCCCCGGCCCGGTACGCCCGGCTGGACCTGGACCCCAGGGGACTGACCGAGGTGGCCCGGGCCTCGGTTCACTATTTTAATACGGCATCGGAAATTAACAGGTTCTGTGAAGCCCTTGAGTCCCTATAATGTGATGGTCGACCCCACGCTGTTGAGGATAAAGGCATCCGGAAAGGCCTGGGAGATCCGCCCGATGGCCTTCCAGCCGGTGCAGTGCATGGGCGCCAGAACTTGGGGTCCGATCTCTTTGAACGCCTCAATGGTCTGTTCAATGATCTTTTCAAAATAAGGCCCTGAGAGGTGAAAGCCCCCCATGACCGCATACACCTCTCGAATGCCGGTCAGCTTCCGGGCATACAAAATGGTGTTGATGATGCCGGCGTGGCTGCAGCCCGCAATGACCACCAGGCCTTTGCCTTTCAGATGGATCACCAGGGCCTGATCATCCAAGATCTCATCTTTTTCCACCTTGCCGTCCCTTTCCAAGACCGCGTGGGGAAGCCCCTTTTCAAACTCCGTGACCCGGTCCACCTGGCCGGTGACCAGGATCCGGTTTCCGGCCAGGGGGGTGGGCGAGGTTTGCTCTATCAGGTCAACATTATGCTTTTTTAGGTCCTCTCTGACCAAGGTCTGGGGAAACAGAAGCCTTCGTCCATCGGCCAGACCAAAAAAACGGGGGGCTGAAAAAGCCTCCGGGTGAACCACGAGCGGGACTCTTCTTTGAATCCGTTCCAGCACCGGATACAACCCCCCCGTATGGTCCATGTGGCCATGACTCAATGCAACGGCCTCCACGTCACCCAGATCCATACCCAACTGGTCCAGGTTGTGCGGCACCCCCACTTGGCTGTATCCGGTATCGAACAGCACGCGATGTGCCTCTTCACCTGCATACACGGTGACCCGCATGGAAAGCCCATGCTCTGCCAGCAGGGTATCCGAGGGGATGGCGCCGCTTTTGGCCAAAGGGGGCCGGGTGACCACCTCACTGTTGGTGAGCAATACATCCACGTAGTTGTCGATCACGGTCAGGATCTCCACCCGATCCACGGGTTTGAGGGATAGGGGTGATGTTTGCATGGGTTTGGCCTCCGGAGTTTCAGGTGTCAGGTGTCAGGTGTCAGGTGTCAGATTTGCCCGCTGAAGCAGGATCTTCGACAGTAGATGTCAGATGTCGGACATCTGATGTCTGATCGCTGACGTCTGAGTTTAGATATGCAGTTCCACCACGTCGCCGTCGTGGAGCACATGATCCCGCTGGACCTTTTGACCATCGTACACAGACCGGCCCCAGACCCGGGCGGCTTTCAGATCCCTGGCAAAATCCTGGTGGACTTTGGCGGCAAATTCCGCCAGAGTGTCCCCGCTTTTGAGCACAAAGGGGGAGGAATAATCCGGGTCCTTTCCGGGGGCCTTGGAATAGACCCGGATAATCTCCAGCCTTTCAAACAGAATCTGCTTCAGCTGGTCCAGGTTTCGACCCGTGGCTGTGGAAATCCCGATCATGGGCCAGTCATCTTCCAGGAGTTCCCGCAGTATGTCAAAATCCTCATCCGAACTTTCATCGTCGTTTTTGTTGGCCAGGATTAGAAACGGGATGAATACCAGACCCGTCCTGTTCTCAAAACGTTCCTTCAGCCGCAAGGGAACAATATGATGCTCCTGGAGCAAGGCGGCGGTATCTTGGATCTGGTGGACCGGGTCGGCCTTCAAGTCCACCACCAGGAG
Organism: Desulfobacteraceae bacterium; assembly: GCA_041685955.1. Classification (GTDB taxonomy): domain Bacteria; phylum Desulfobacterota; class DSM-4660; order Desulfatiglandales; family Desulfatiglandaceae; genus JAIPDZ01. Next base: position 2,766 of record JAWLET010000134.1, read on the forward strand.
GATTAGATCCACGCGCTTGATCAAATCAAACAGCTCCGGCTCCACATATTCCCTGTATAACGGAGGGGTGTCAATGAGCTGGATCTGGATGTTTTCATAGTGTAAGATTCCCGGGGTCGGCCGCCAGGTGGCATAGGGAAAATCCGTAATTTCAGGGGCGGCGTTGGTGAGGGTGGCCAAGAGGGTGGATTTACCGGTGTTGGCGGGACCTGTGACGGCCACCTGTCCCGCACCTTCCTTGTCAATGCGGAACACAGAGGCCTGCTTTGCCCCGCCCTTCTTGGTTTGGGCCGCCGATTTGAGTTTGGAAAGCCTCCGTCGAAGATCGGCCCGCAACTTGTCGGTTCCCTTGTGCTTGGGGACCAGGCTGATCAGCGTTTCAAGCGCGGCGATCTTGTCCTCAGCCGTCCTGGCCGCCTTGTATTGGTTTTCTGCGTCAAAATATTCCGGGGGAAGATTCGTGGGCATGATGGCTTTGCACGCATTACAGGTTCAATACAGTTATAAGGCGGGTCAAAAGGCATTGTCAACCGGGATGGAGGGCTGAGGTCAGATATCAGAAAAGGTTTCAGGTTTCGGGTTTCAGGTGTCAGCCTAGTCTAAAAAAGGCAAAATCGGAAAAACCTCCGCCATTGAACGTCGAATAAAAAGGAACCCCTTGAACCTTTGAACCTCTGAACCCTTCAACCTCTGAACCTCTGAACCCTTCAACCTTGGAACCTTTGAACCTTTGAACCTCGGAACCTATTATACGCTCTGCATCCCCTTGTCAAAGGCCTCCAGGTTGGATTCTAAAAAGGCCTTTTTGGTGGAGGTGGAAATCACCGCTTTCATATCCTCCGCCTGAATGGGTATGGTATCAGAACCGATCAGGGCCCCCAGCATGACCATGTTCAAGGCCAGCGGGTTTCCCACTGCTTCGGCAATCTGATTTCCGTCTAAGGCGATCATCCGGTCCACCTTCCGCCGGATCAAACCCAGGCTCTCTTCCACTTTTGGATAGGCGCCCTGACCAATGGCCACGGTAAAGGGGGGAAGGGGATGGGTGTTGGTGATCACGGTGGTGTGGGCATTGCATTTGGTCAGCCCCCGCAGGGTCTCCAAAGGTTCAAACCCGATAAATACATCCGCTTCCCCGTTGGATACGATGGGACTGGTCACATCCCCCATGAGGACTGCTGATTCCACGATGCCCCCCCGCTGGGCCATACCGTGTATCTCACTGACCACGGTAGGAATGCCCCCGGACAGGGCAGCCTCTCCCAAAAGGCGTGAGGCCAGCAGGTTTCCCTGGCCGCCCACACCGATAAATACCAATCTTTTTGCTTTCATTTATGCCTCCCTACGCTACTCTTTAACCGGTACAATCGCATTTTCCGGACAGACCTGAGCACAGACCGAACAGCCGATACACAAGTTTTTGTCGATCTCCACCTGGTCCCCGTCCAGGTACATGGCAGGACAGGCCAATTGATTAATGCAGTCCCGATGGTTCTTGCATTTCTTATGATTCACATAAAACGGTTTGGATTTCTTGAACTGTCCCGTGGCCTTGGCAAAAAGCGGGCACATTTCCTCTGAGATAATGACCGACACCCCGTCGAAATCCCGGGCCGCCTTCACGGCCTCCACCGTCTTTTTGAGCTTAAAGGGCTTGACCATATGGACATCCTGCACCCCCAGACCTCTCACTAACTTTTCAATGGATATCCGGGTTCGATCCACCCCCATGGGCGTGGTATCCACACCCGGATGGATCTGATGACCGGTCATGGCGGTGGTGCCGTTGTCCAGAATCACCAGGGTGAATTTATGGTTGTTGTGAACCGCGTTGACCAGCCCGGTAATCCCTGAATGGAAAAAGGTGGAATCGCCGATAAAGGAGACCACCTTCTGATCCGTGGCCTTGGAAAAACCGCACCCTGAACTCACGGAAGATCCCATACAGATCACAAAATCAGCCATGGAGATGGGCGGCAGCAGGCCCAGGGTATAACACCCGATATCCGTGGGGTAGATGGCGTCGGCGCCATAGACCTGCTTCACCGCATAATAGGTGGCCCGGTGCGGACAGCCGGCACACAGGTTGGGCGGCCTTCCAGGAAGCTGAGGGCTGTCCGATGTATCCACCGCCTCCGGCGGAGTATAATCCATTCCGAAATACTGGGCCACGGCCTTGCGGACCATGCCCGGATCATATTCGTACAGCCGGGAAAAGCCGCCTGTGCCTTTTCCATGGATGGGTACGGCAATGCCGTTTTCCTGGGCAATGGCCTTGAGCTCATTTTCGTTGATGGGTTCCAGTTCCTCCACCACCAGGACCTTCTCCTTGTCTTGAAGGAATCGAATACACATCTGCTCAGGCATGGGATAGGAGATCCCCAGTTTAAGAATACTGACCTGATCCTGGAGTCCCAGGTCAGCCACCGCATCCTGCACATAATCGAACGCCACCCCGTTGGCCACAATGCCCCATTTCCCGTTCCCGATAATCTCATTGCAGGCATCCTTGTCAGATATCGCTTTGGCCCGGTCATATTTCTCCACAAGGACCTTGTGAAGATTCCTGGCCACCGCGGGTACGGCCACAAAATGAAAGGGGTCTTTGTCAAAATGGGCCGTTTTCCGGATGGGTGTAAGTTCACCCAAGTGCACCGGACCTCTCACATGGGCCAGCCGGGTGGTGGTTCGCAGGATCACCGGCAGGCCCAGCTCCTCGGACAGATCAAAGGCCTGTGCCGTCATATCTTTCATTTCCTGGGTGTTGGTGGGTTCCAGCATGGGCAGGCTGGAGAGCCTGGCGTAATACCGGTTATCCTGTTCATTCTGGCTGGAAAACAACGACGGATCATCCGCATTGATAATGACCATGCCCCCCTTGATTCCCACATAGGCCAGGGTCATCAGGGGATCTGCAGCCACGTTCAGGCCCACATGCTTCAGGGTGACCATGACCCTCAGACCCGAAACCGCGGCCCCGGCAGCCACTTCCATGGCCACCTTTTCATTGGTGGAGTATTCAAAATACAGATCCGTCTCCTGGCTGATCCGAAAGAACTGTTCCGGAATCTCAGAGGAAGGTGTTCCCGGATAGCAGGTGGCAAAGGCCAGCCCCGCCTCCAGGGCCCCACGGGCAATGGCCTCGTTTCCCAGTAAGAGCATTCTTTCTCCCGGGGTGTCTGTCAACAGCTTGTGCATCTTCTCGCCTCCTCAGGTTACTTCAGGTTAAAAGTCATAGCTTAAAGCTTTCCTGCATCCCCGAATACTTCTTTCTCAGTTTGGGTTTTTCAATCTTGCCTGTGGGGTTTCTGGGAATGTCATCAAAAAAGACCTGCCTGGGCCGCTTATACCGGGGCAGGGCCTCACAGTACTGAAAGACCGCCTCCTCTTGTAGAGCGGCTCCGGGCTTGACCTTTATAATGGCGGTCACCATTTCGCCCAGCCTTTCATCAGGCACCCCGATGACCGCGGCATCCTGGATTGCGGAATTTTCCATCAGAAAATCTTCGATCTCCACCGGGAAGATGTTCTCCCCGCCGGTAATGATCACATCCTTCTTCCGATCCACCAGCCAGATAAACCCGTCTTCATCCACTCGGGCCATATCCCCGGTCAGGAGCCACCCCGCTTTAAGGGTGGTCCGGGTGGCCTCATCGTTTTTGTAATAGGCCTTCATCACCCCGGGTCCTTTCACCATCAGTTCTCCTGCCTCGCCCCGGGGGACCTCCTTTTGGTCAAACCCCACAATCCTGTATTCCCAGTCAAATCCAGGGACGCCGATGGCCCCCACCTTATGAAGGTTCTCCATGCCGAGATGAACACATCCCGGGCCGGTGGTCTCGCTTAACCCGTAATTGGTGTCATAATCGTGATGCGGGAACACCTTCTTCCAGTTTTTGATCAGGCTGGGCGGCACCGGCTGGGCCCCGATGTGCATGAGCCGCCACTGGTCCAGCGTATAGTCCTCAAGCTTGACATCCCCGTTCTCGATGGCAATCAGGATATCCTGGGCCCAGGGTACCAGCAACCACACAATGGTGGCCTTTTCTTCGGATATGGCCTCCAGAATCCATTCCGGCTTGATCCCTTTCAGAATGACCGCCCTGGCGCCTACGATAAAATTCCCGAACCAGTGCATTTTGGCCCCGGTATGATAGAGGGGGGGAATACATAAGAAATTGTCTTCATGGGTCTGGTTGTGATGCCGGTTCTCGGTAATACAGGCCGCTTCCAGGTTATAATGGGTCAGGAGAATGGGTTTCGGCGTGCCGGTGGTGCCGGATGTAAAATAAAGGGCCGCTTCGTCGGTAATCTCCATGAAAATTCGGGGATCCTCAGCCCCTTTTACGGCCCCTTCCAAAAAGCCTTCCAGGGGCTCGACCCATTTGGGTCTGAGGGCCTCCGGTCCCACAAAGATGTAATCCGTTAAAAAGGGAAGATCCTCTTTTACCGCGCCCACTCGATCCAGAAATTCTTCTCCCAAAACAAGGACCTTTGCCCCTGCGATATCCGAACAATACCGAATATCGTCCGCGGTGAAC
>JAWLET010000135.1:0-7287 GCA_041685955.1 Desulfobacteraceae bacterium
TCTTCTTCAATTTTGCCATGGCCATTCGGACTTACTTTCAAAAGGTGGGGGACCCCAGAGATATCGCCCCCAGCATGGCGGTGGGGTTTACCATAAACCATATCGCGGCCGTGTTTCTGCCGGCCTTGGGGGGACTGTTATGGATGGTGGATTATCGGATCCCGTTCTTTGCCGGTGCATTCATGGCCCTGGTCTCCCTCATGGCCGTGCAACGGATTCGAGTGCCCGGGACAGACACGGAACCAAATCGTGCACCCTGACGCGCCACCCGCAAAACCGGTTGCACCCACCCAAGGGCCCTGCAGTCCCGCCTGAGCGGCGGGACAGGGGATCTTTAAGAAAATCTCATGAAAGATGGTGGGAAATGGGACCCACATTCCCCATGGTCTTGGGAACGCCCTCGTAAGGCGTCCAGTTTTTGGGTTTCAACCCTTTGGGGTCTCGCTTCTCCTTCAATATCTCGATACTGTCCTTGAGGCCCTTATAAAGGCGGGACATCTCCAGGGCCATTCCCCCTATCAGGGCCACTGCCTGTACAAAATTGACATCCTCCAGGGTGGCGTCCCAGGGCTCGGCCGAATACACTCTGAGGGCCCCGATGGGTTTACTCCGCACCATGACCGGCACGGACAGGATGGACGAAATCCCCTCCTTTTTGGCCGCCTCCGGGTATTGGATCCGCGGATCATCCGACACGTCCTCCACCGCCACCGGGCCATCCCGTAAGGATCCGGCGATAGAATGCAGTGCGCTGAGCGGGCCTTTGTTCAGATACTCGTCGCTGAGCCCCATGGACGCCGCCACCTCCAATTCATGGGTTTTTCGGTTGAACAGAAACAACGCGCATCCTTTGACATTCAGTGCACTTTTCACCGCCTCCACAATCAGCAGGGTTACTTCTTCGGGGTCCCTGGACAACACACAACCGTGGGTCACCTTTAACAAGGTCTCATAATTCATGATTTCCTTTTTCATGGTGTCCTCCTTTCCAAAGGTTGTAAAAGGGTTCCTTAAGTGATCCCTGCCTTGCCCCTTGGCAGCTGGCCCAAAAGGCGGGCGGGTGTAATCCGCAAAGGCTACAGGCATACGTTCTTCTCAGGTGCAATCTGGCGCGCATGCTCTCCTGTAAACAAGATTCGAACCGGGTACTCTTTTTGCTGACGCAGATGGTCCTGAAAGGTATCCCGGCCATAGGGATAGATGTTTTTCAAAGCGCTGGTGTGGATGATCACCCTGTAGGCACTGTTTGTGTGCTTCTTCAATATATTGAGAAGCTCCCATGCAGAGGTCCCATCGAAATCACCCATGAGTTTCAGATGCAGATTGTCGCTGTTCCGGTGAACCGAAATTCTAAAATTGGATGCCATTCCGCCACCTCCTCTCTTTGGAGGGTGCCCCATCGCTTATTGCCAGGGTTCCGGCGTGGTGTTTTGCGCAGGCGTCACCTCCTGTTTCAGTTCCCCAAACAAGGTACCCACCGGGAAATCGGCACCCCATGCAAGATTCCTTCGGTTAGTTCATCTCTGTACAGAAGTTGCATGGCCGTATCATCGTCCACAATTAGTATCCTATTCATGATGACCCTCTCCGCTTGGGAATGGGCTTTGAGGGGTGGAAGCACCCCCCGTGACCTTTGCCTGATCCCCCAAAACCGGCGCGCTCAAGAGCACGGTTTGTGCCCCATACAATAGGGTCGCCAGGCACAATCCGTCCGATCACAGTCCCCGTAACCTCTCAGAAAACAGTCCGGATTCCCCTCGGCACGCTGAATGCTTCGAATCAGGGCGGTTATATCCAAAAAATCGTCTCTAAGGGCCTTGTTTCCAGTCCGGAGGGACGGCTTACCCGATGTTGGGGATTCGGAACCTCTAGGATGCGTTGATATCCTCGGGGGTGTGCTCATTGAAACATCCTCCGTTACCTTACGCCCAGGCGTGTGCCGCGGGCACATAGAGGTTGGCGCGCTATGGTCCCGTGATTGGGGGTTTACTTAGAATATCGATCCCCTCCTGTTCAATGTCAATAGAGGGAAAGCTTCAATTTCATGGGGAAAAGACCCAAAAAAGGCTGGGAATTAGCCCTGGCAGGTGGGAGAAAAACCGGGTGCCAGGCGGATTACTCTTTCCAGAGATCCACGTCGATCAGGCCGAGCTTTGCCGAATAGCGAATCAAATCCATGGTGGAGTGGAGTCCGAGTTTGTTCATGATATGGGTCCGGTGATTTTCAACGGTTTTGGGGCTGATAAAAAGTCTGTGGGCGATCTTCTTGTTGGGAAGCCCTTCTGCCAGCAGGCGCATCACCTCCTGTTCTCTTGGACTCAATGTACCATAGCCCGCATCTGAGATCTTTTCATCTTTTGCCGGGAATTCCATCAGCTTTCGAACCACCTGCTGGGAAACGGAGCTATCCAAGAAATAATCACCCCTGGACACATATTCAAGCCCCTTAAGGAGCCTCTCAGCGGCAGACTCCTTGACCACATAACCGGTGGCCCCGGCCTGAAACGCCTCTGCGATATAATCGATTTTGGCATGCATGCTCACGATGAGAATACGGGTATCCGGAAGGAGTGTCCGCAGTTCCCGTGTCACCTGAATGCCGTGTTGATCCGGCAGGGAGATATCCAGCAACACCAGATCAGGTTGAAGCGCCTCAGCCAGCCGGAGTCCATCGGCTGCGGTTCCCGCCTCTCCGATCACCTCAAACCGGGGGTCTCGTCCGATAATGGCCTTGAGCCCTTCCCTGAAAAGCGGATGATCATCAATGATCAGAAGGGATATCTTCTTTTTCACCCTTTTTCTCCTTCAAGGGAAATTCTATGCGTATTCGGGTACCCTCGGACAAACGCGACCGGATCCTCAGATTGCCGTTCAGGAGGCTGACCCTTTCCTCCATACTGCTTAAACCCATGCGTTTTTCACCGGATGCCTTGAGCAGACGGCCCTCCACATCAAACCCTTTGCCATCATCCTCGATGCGGAGGATAATATTGGGATAGGACGCCACCAGCCGGACCATAACCCGCCCGGCTTGGGCGTGTTTCTTGACATTGTTGAGGCCTTCTTGAAACAGACGGTACATGTTGATGGCCATATCCGAATTTACCTTGAGATCATCCATGCCCGCGGCCTTGAAATCCACCTCTATGCCGGTACTCTCAGAAAAATCCTCACAAAGTTGAAATACGGCCTGGACCAGCCCGAGCTGATCCAGGCCCGGGGGCCGAAGATCATAGGCCAATTCACGCACGGCACTGATGGTCCCCTGGATAATATTCGATAAATTGGCCACCCGCTTTTTAATCTCAGGTGTTATTTCCGCACAATTATCAAAGAGGGTCTCACAACCGATTCTGATGATGGAAAGCTGCTGGCCCACCTGGTCGTGCAGGTATCGGGAGATCCTCTGCCGTTCATTCTCCTGGGCCTTTAGCAGTTGCTGGGTAAGGGTATGGATTCGTTCCTCAGCCAGTTTCCGTTCAGTGATATCCCTGGCAATCTGGATAAAGCCCTCGATCTCACCTCCCTCGTTCTTGAGGGGGACACAATGGGTCTCCCAGTAGGTCTCGCCGCTCATCCCTTTTATTTCAGGGTGATACATCACCGCACTCTCAATCTCCCCGGTTTCCTGGGCCTTGGATGTCGCACACCCCTGACAGGGGGCGTCTCTCCCCACAAAAACCTCGTAACAGGTCTTCCCCACCAGGTCGTCCGGAGACATGTCGTGCGCCCGGACCGTTGTCTTGTTGCCCCAAATGATTTTCATTTCCTGGTCCACATACCGGATCCTGTCCACGGAGGCATCCAAGATGGCACGCTTCTGTGCTTCACTGGCCCGCAGGGCCTTCTCGGCCCGTGTTCGGCCCACAGCCTCTTTCTCCAATTCCCTGACCTTCTGTTCCAACTCTTCATAGGTGGGCAGATGATTCATGGGGGCATCTCCCGCAGTTTTAGTTCCGTCAGAATATCAAGTTCTCCACCGTCTTCGGGGCTGCGTCAGGATACAGTTCTATGACAATGGGACCCTTTGAGGTCTTCACCATCACCTTTGGATTGCCTTCTTCACTGTCGGCGTCTGCTGAAAAACCAACCGCCGCCACACTCGCCATGAAAAACAACATCATTCGGATTGTCATCTCAATTCTCCCTTCAATACGCATGGGCCTGCCAAAAACAACAACCGTCCGATTGCCCATGAACATGGACCCTAAATCAGCCAGAGACTGCCAACCTCTCTTTAGTGACGGCCCCGCTTGTATCATAAAAACAGCCTTTTAAAATCATAACAGAAATACCCCTGGTTGACCAGTTTTGAAATGTCCATAACTTGCCGGCTTCGGTCAAAAACCGCAAATCTCCTCTCCATTTTTGACGCCAAAAATTTGACAGACAGTGCTTTTGGCCAAAAAAATGGACCCAATAACATTGCCTACGAATGGGCTTGGAAAATGCTCGAGCCAGCCTTCTATGGCTGGTTTACACCCTTCCCAAACATACCTTATTAACGATAGTTTACAAAATATGGCATAATTTATGCTTTATGATGACTAACAACATGCTGTGCAGGTATCGTACACGAATTATCTTTCTTTTAGGCGAAATTCAACCTGGTACCTTTTCCAAATGCAAAACGGGATTTGTCCCCGTGAGTCACATCAACGATTTGAATGCCGGTTTGAGCATAGGGTATCCGAGTGCTGTGGCTGCATTTTTACATGCTTCACTGATCCGGGAGGGTATTTAAGATCTCCCGGATACAAATTCATTCCAGGAGGTGGGATATTATGGTTAAGGGAAGAAAAAGCAGTTTATCAAACCACATGGGGACATGGATTGTAGTCCTGAGTTTTTGGCTGGCAGGCACATCTATCGGATTTCTTCCCCGTGAGGTAAACGGTGAAGATGTCCAAAAAACCTATGTCGGTTCCAAAACGTGCAGTGAATGTCACGAAAAGGAATACCGCAACTTTGAAGCATACGCAAAAAAGAGTGATTCTTTTGGGAGTGTCATAAACATGAAAAAGGGACTGACCGAAGAGGAGATAAAAGAATGTTTTGAATGCCATACCACCGGGTATGGTGAACCGGGAGGGTTTACATCTGAAAAGGAAACACCACACCTGAAAAACGCCGGATGTGAGGTCTGCCATGGCCCGGGAAGTGTCCACTGCGAAACCGGAGAGTATGAAGATATCAAAGCGCGATTGACCCAGAAGGATTGTGAAACCTGTCACAATGCCGAAAGGGTAAATGCGTTCAATTACAAACCTTTGGTCTACGGAGGGGCGCACTGATGGAAAAAACGAAAACAAAAGGAATGGGATTTATGATCGTCTGCCTTGCCCTCCTCTTCATAATGGTCCTGGGGTGCATTACCTTTATCACCATTTCCGATCAAAAGCGAAACCTGGAAACAGCGGCTCTCAATTCCTCCACAATGCTCTCAGAATCAGTTTATAACGGCATGCTGAAGCCCATGTCTGTGGGTGACTCCCACACCATCTGGGAACAGATGGAGGACTTTAACCGCCATATGAAGGGAATGGAGGTCCTCATCTTTGATTTTAACGGGGACGTGACCTATGCCTCGAATCGAGACAAGCAAGGCAGTAGTATGCCGAAACTCATTCAATCCCCGGAACTGAATACGGCGCTTGGGCACATGTTGACCCAAGGCAAAACACCCCAAAAGGGCTATGAAGAAGTCCTTGAAAACACGCCCCATATGACGGTAATACGCCCCATATTGAATGAAAACCGCTGTCACCATTGTCATGGGTCGAGCCGTACTGTCCTGGGTGGATTGATGGTACGGCAGAGTATTGAAAACATGTATGCAGCACTGGGACAGCTTCGGAATAAAAATATACTCATTGGGGTTGTGGGAAGCATCATTACCATCCTTGCCATATTTTTACTGATTTCCAGGTTGGTGATCAGACCCATTAAGAATGTCATTGGTCAACTGGATAATTCCGCCCACCAGGTAACCGCTTCCTCGGACCAGGTTTCAGCTTCGAGTCAACTCTTGGCAGAAGGTGCCAATGAACAGGCTTCATCCCTGGAGGAGACATCCGGCTCCCTTGAGGAAATCGCCTCCACCAGCAGGCAGAATGCAGACCATGCCAATGAAGCCAAAATCATGATGGAGGAAACCGCCCGAATCGTGGATAAGGTCCACACGCATATGGATGACATGGCCAAGGCTATGACGGACATCACCAAATCCAGTGAAGAAACAGCCAAAATTATCAAAACCATTGACGAAATTGCTTTTCAGACCAACCTGCTGGCCCTGAATGCGGCAGTGGAGGCAGCCAGGGCTGGACAGGCGGGAGCCGGCTTTGCAGTGGTCGCCGATGAGGTCAGGAACCTGGCCATGCGCTCGGCGGATGCGGCCAGAAACACAGCGCAAATGATTAAGGATACCATCAAAGCGGTTCATAACGGAAGTGAACTCACCCAATCTACCCAGGAAGCCTTTAACGAGGATATCGACATCTCTAAAAAAGTCTCTCAGCTGGTGGCAGAGATAGCCACTGCCTCCGAAGAGCAGACCCAAGGGATCGACCAGGTGAACAAGGCCGTATCTGAGATGGATCGTGTGGTCCAGCAGAATGCGGCCAACGCAGACGAATCCGCCTCCGCCTCCCAGGGAATGCGGGACCAGGCAGAACAGTTGAAGACCATGGTGGATACATTGATGGGCTTGGTGGGGAAAGAGAATCAAGGGTCGGATGGTAAGCCAGGCTCAGGGGATGAAGAATCCTGCCTGACTGTGTCTGCATCCACAGCCACCCACTGACATAGAAACATTGAATGATAGACCTTAACCGGGTTAAACCCTTCCGGTTTTTCCCTTGCCAGAAATCTGCGTTTTTTTTATAGTCACATCCGCATATCGACGGTTTGGTGACTCTTTTTGAGGGAGGAGGGAGCAATGGAAACAATAGAGGTGATTGTGGGACGGGAGATCCTGGATTCAAGAGGAAATCCTACCGTGGAAGTGGAGGTGGGACTCAGCGACGGGTCTTTCGGCAGGGCGGCTGTCCCCTCCGGGGCCTCCACAGGCAGATACGAGGCGGTGGAACTGCGGGATAAGCGAAAAAAGCGATATCAGGGCAAAGGGGTTGAAGGGGCGGTCAACAACGTCAACAAGATCATTGCACCTGCGCTTACCGGTCTGGAGGCCACGGAGCAGCGACTCATCGACAAGACCCTTGTGGAGCTGGACGGAACGCCCAATAAGGGAAAACTGGGGGCCAACGCCATCCTGGGGGTCTCTCT
>JAWLET010000007.1:0-30565 GCA_041685955.1 Desulfobacteraceae bacterium
CATATCAAAGCAGAACATCTCCGGAATATCAAACAGCTTTCCATAGTACTGCCCGGAGATCACCGCGGCCGTGGGACCGGATTCGATGATCCGCACCGGGAACTGGGCTGCAGTATCAATGGAGGTAATCCCGCCGCTGGAGAGCATGATAAACAGCCTTCCCTCAAATCCGATGGACTGGAGTCGCTTTGACAGCCGTTCCAGATATCGCCCGGTCAGGGGTTTGACATAGGCATTGGTGGCGGTGGTGCTGGTCCTTTCATATTCCCGAATCTGGGGGAGCACCTCATAGGAGATGGATATGGAGACCTCAGGGGCCTCCTTTTGGACAATCTCCTTGATCATCAGTTCATGGCCCGGGTTTTCAAAGGAATTGATGAGACAAACCGCAATACTCTCGATACCCATCTCCCGCATCCGGCGGACCAGAGATGTGGCCTGCTCTTTGTCCAGGGCCTTGAGTACCTTGCCGTCGCTCCTGACCCGTTCATCCACCTCGAACCGAAACCGTCTGGGAACCAGGGGCCGGGGAAATTCGGCAAATATATCGTACGGGGCGTAACGGATCTCCCTGCCCAGTTCCAGCACATCCCGGAAACCTTTGGTGGCAATCAATCCGGTGTTGGCTCCCTTTCGTTCAATAATGGAATTGATGACCAGGGTGGTGCCGTGAATGACCTCGTCCAGATTCTGAACAAATCCCGGGACCTGTTGTTCCAGATCCCGGATCCCCTGCTCCACGGCATCCGAAGGGTCAGCAGGGGTGGTCAGGCACTTGTTTATGTGGATCTCCCCTGTCCGGTCATTGAGCAGGACAAAGTCGGTAAAGGTCCCGCCGATATCACAGCCCAGCCGATAGAAAGCATCACTCATTCAGACCTCCTGTTTAAAATCTCCAGCCATAATCTAAAACCGGTGCGCACCTGTTCTTGCGCTGAAACCATCCGATCCCATCTTCCGGAGCTACGCGCAAACTGCGGCACAGAGAGCGTTTTTGTCCCTACATATTATAAGGGGAATGCAAACAAGCCCCCCATCTCTTATGCTTGGCGCTTCTCATTAAGCGCCGCCAATAGCTTATCCGGCGTAATGGGCAGGTCTCGGATGCGGACCTTTATGGCATTGTACACCGCATTGGCAATGGCGGGCGCAGTGGGCACCAGCCCGGGTTCGCCCACCCCCTTGGCACCGAAAGGCCCCTCTTTATCGTGGGTCTCGATGCAGGCCACATCAATGGGAAAATTCATATCCGCAGCCGAGAGTATCTTGTAATCCAGAAAATTGGGGTTCAGGTTTTTCCCCTTATGGGTCTTGTATTCCTCCGACAGGGCATATCCCAGACCCTGGGCCACGGCCCCGTAAATCTGACCCTTGATGGTCTGCTGGTTGAGGACCTGTCCCACATCGTGGGCCGCCACAAATCGAAGGACCTTCACCTCCCCGGTTTCCAGATCCACCTCTACTTCGGCTCCCTGAACACCGAAAATATAGGTGGCCGACATATTTCCCTTTCCGGTTCTGGGATCCAGCATCTCGTTGGGCGGATCATAAAAGGCCTCCTCCACCACCATGGTTCCCTGCTCCCGGTAATGGGCGGCCCGCAGGATCTGTTCCAGGGGAACCCTGAGAAGGGGGTTGTCAGGCTCCTCTTTCAACATGATGGTATTTTCCTTCATGTCAAATTCCGTAGGGTCAATAATCCGTTCATAATTCAAGTCCGGGATCTCGAAGTCGGGATCCTGTTTCTTTTGTCTTTTCATGGCGCTTTTGACCCGCCCCATAAAATGCTCTGAGGCCAGATCAAAAATCTTTTTTCTGGCCTTTTCAGCGGCCATGATGGCGGCGTTGCACGAGGTAAAGGCCCCACGGCTGGCATGGGTGCCCACGTCCCAGGGACAGGTGGCGGTGTCCCCGGAGATGATACTTACCCGGTCCACCGTCACCCCCAGGGCCTCGGCAGCGGCCATGGTTAGTGCGGTGTCAAACCCCTGTCCCATCTCCACCCCGCCGGATGCCACGGATACATTCCCGAAGTCATCGATTTTCATGATAATGCCGGTGCCGTCGGACCGATATACCCGACCCGAGCCTCCCACATGGAAAAGCGAGGCCATACCCACCCCCCGGGCCTTCCCGGCCTGTTCAGGACGGGAGACTTTCCAGTCCAGCTTGTCCGCCACGGTTTCCAGGCATTCCTTGAGTCCGCAGGAAGAGACCCTGAGACCCATGGGTGTGGTTTCATTGGGGATATTGCTGTTGAGCACCCTGAATTCGTAAGGATCCATGCCTGCATTTTCGGCCAGGTGATCCATATTGCTCTCTATGGCCCATGCGGCCTGAGGATTGCCATACCCTCGCATGGCCTGACAGTAGGTGTTGTTGGTATAGACGATCCGGGTGATAAAGGAGATATTGGGAACCCGATACAGAGAGGACATGGGGAGCATCATCACACTCGGGGTGGTGGCGCCCCAAGAGGTGTAGGCCCCGTTGTCCAGCAACATATGCACATCTCTGAAGGTCAGCTTTCCATTGGCATCACACCCTTGAATAATATGGCTCTCGGTGGGCTGACGCGGGGACAGGGCATTGAACTCCTCTTCCCGGGTGAAGACGATCTTTACCGGCCTGCCGCACTTGTAGGCCAGAAGGATGGCGATATATTCATATCCATGGGTGTCCAGCCCGGTACCAAAGGCCCCGCCCAAGGTGGGGACAATGACCCGGGTATTCTTTCCCTTCAGTCCCATGGCCGCAAGGGCCTGATTGAAATCGTTCTGGGCCAGAAAAGGGATCTGGGTCTTGGTATGCATGGTCAGGTTGCCCCGAAGATCAAACTCGGCAATACACCCGGCCGTGCCCATGCACGACTGCTGGATCAACGGGGTCTTAAGATGGTCCTCGGCAACATATGCGGCCTGTTCCCTGGCCCTTTCCACATCACCGGTCACAAATCGCCAGGGTACCGGTACAATGTTGTCCGATTTGGGACGTCCTCTGGGATCGGTTTCATGGAGCACAGGCGCCCCCTCTTTCAGGGCCTCTTCGGGAGTGAACACCCCGGGGAGTTCCTCATATTCCACTTCAATCAGGTCCACTGCCTCCTCGGCGGTCTCAGGATCCGTGGCCGCCACGGCCGCCACTTCATCCCTGAACTGCCGCACCGTGTCCTTTTTCAGGGCAAAGTTGTCCTTGATAAAGCCGATCCGAATCTCAGGGGTGTTGTACCCGGTGATCACAGCACGAACACCGGGGAGTTTTTCTGCCTTACGGGTATCAATGTGCCGGATTCGGGCATATGCGTAATCGCTGAACTTTATTTTCCCATACAGCATCCCCGGCCTTTCCAGGTCGTGAATATACACGGCCCGTCCAGCCGCCTTATCCGGGGCATCGGGCCTGGCCGACTCAGTGCCGATTACATTGAATTGCGTCATGCTGGCTCCTTTTTCAGATGTTTCTCCTTTTTCTTTCCCTCGGCCCCGCTATTGCTTTTGGGCCGCTTCCTGAATGGACTCCACGATCTGCACATACCCTGTGCAGCGACAGAGATTCCCGGAAATCCCCTTCCGGATGTCCGCCTCGGTGGGGGCCGGATTTTCATTGAGCAGGGCTTTGGCGCTCATGATCATGCCAGGGGTGCAGAATCCGCACTGAACGCCCCCGTGGGCCACAAAGGATTCCTGCAGGGGATCCAACCGATTCCCTTCACTTAGAAGCCCTTCAATGGTGGTCACCGACTTTCCCGCCACCTCAAAGGCGGGATACAGACACGAATCCACACTGATCCCGTCCACCAGGACCGTACAGGCTCCGCACTCGCCCTGGCCGCACCCCTCCTTGGTCCCTTTCAATCCCAGATGATCCCTGAGGAGGTTCAGGAGCATCTTGTGCGGTTCCACCTCCACGGACACCGCGTAGCCGTTTAAGGTAAACCCAATCTCTCTTTTCCCGCCGGATTCATCTTCTCCTGCAGACCCCTTGTATGTTTTTCCTTGAAGGTCCATCGTAACCGGGACCTGGGTCTGCGAAGGAGTTTCAGAAACTTTGTCTTTGCGAGCATCTGTTGCGGCCGCCTGAAGGGCGCGCTTTAACAGGACCCCTGAGATCTGCCTGCGGTAGGCCTCGGTGGAGCGGACATCGGTGATGGGTCGGACCGCTTTTTGGGTCAACCGGGCCACCTCTTCCAGCAGTTCTGGGCCGATCTCCTCCCCCTCCACCCTGGCCTCGATATCGGTCAGCCTCAGGGGAGTTGGGGCGACTGCGCCCACGCTCAACCGGCATTTCCGGCAGGTCCTTCCCTCCATCACCACCAGGGCCGCGGCATTGGCGATGGCAATATCCTGCTGGACGCGTCCTTCCTTTACAAACGCGCTCCCGGTGCCGGCCTTTGGTTCAGGCAAACAAATCCCGGTCATCACCTCGGATGTGTCCATACAGTGCTGACCCGGCCCCTTAAAGAAATCCACAATGGGAACTTCCCGCTCCCCCCCCGGTCCTTCCAGCTTAAGTATGGCTTCCATGACCATCAAAGGCGGGGCACAATCCGCAGACGGGGCCCCGTTACAGAGATTGCCCCCCACAGTAGCCACATTTCTGACCTGTGGATTGGCCAGTACACAAACGGCCTGACCCAGGGCTTGGCAGTGCTGCAGAACCATGGGCGTCCTTTCAATCTCCCTGAAAAGGGTCATGGCCCCCAAGGTCAGTCCACCATTACCATGGATCCCCTTCAACCCCTCAATACCGCTCAGGGAAATCAGAGCCTCAGGCGCTATGGCCCGCTGCTTGACCTGTACAATCAGGTCTGTGCCGCCCGCCACATAGCGGGCCTGGCCCTTGAATTGTTCCATAAGGGCATGGGCTGCTTCAAGGGTAGTGGGCCGAAAGTAATTAAATTTTTTCATTCAATGCCTCCATGTGCGGTTAAAACTCAAATCACCCGCCTTCTGAAACCCTATTCCTCCCGGTTATCAAACACCCTTTTGCTCTTTCGCTCGGACCTGGGAAGGGACCCGTAGGCCAGGAGTTCAACATCTGTGCTTACCATGATCTGTTTTTTGATCTCTCCGGCGATTTTTTTACCAAGGCCTGGGCTCTGATCCAGACCCGCCCCCTCTTTCAATTCCACCTTCAGGGTCATGTAATCCCGGCCATCCGACCTTCGATCCAGCATCACCTGGTACTCACTTCCGATCCCCTCAATCCCTGATAGCGCATGGTCAATCTGTCCGGGGTAGATATTTACGGCGCGAAATATGACCATGTCATCTGAACGGCCCAGAAGCCTGTCATGTCTGGGGAGAATGGACCCGCAAGGGCATCTTCCCGGGATCAACCGGGTCAAATCCCGGGTCCGATAGCGGATCAAAGGGACTCCTTCCTTTTCCAGGGTGGTTACCACCATCTCCCCGGTTTCCCCTTCGGCTACCGGAGCCAGGGTCTCGGGATCCAGAATTTCCAGAATGTAGTAGTCGGCCCAGTAATGGATGCCGGTGTGATAGATGCAGTCCAGCCCGGTACCCGGGCCGTAGAGTTCAGTCATGCCCGGGATATCGAACATATGCTCCAGCCTGAGCAGTTCCTGGATTCGGGTTCGCATGGCCTCGCTGGCGCGTTCGGAACCGAAAATCATCTTCCTGATCTTGATCTGGTCCTGTATCCCCCGGCGGTGGATCTCTTCGGCCAGAAGGAGTCCCATGGATGCGGTACAGCACATCACGGTACTCTGAAAATCCATCAAAAACTGGCACTGCATATCCAGATTTCCCGGTCCCACCGGGATCGCCATGGCGCCAAAGGCCTCACATCCCATCTGAAAACTGATCCCCGCAGTCCATACCCCGTATCCCACCGCAATCTGGACCCGGTCCTCCGGCGTCAATCCAGCCATCTCATAGCAACGGGCAAAGAAATGGGTCCAATCATCAATATCTTTCTGGGTGTAACTGAGCACTTTCCGCTTTCCGGTAGTGCCTGAGGATGCATGAATCCGGACCACTTTTTCAAAGGGAACCGCTAATAGGGGAAAGGGATAACCCTCTTTGAGATCATTTGCCGTGGTAAACGGCAGGCTTTGAAGATCATCTAAGGAGCGGATGTCCGAGGGACTTACGCCGGCACTGTCCAGTTTCCGTCTGTACACCGGAGATCCTTCATAGGCATGCTTCACGGTCCACTTGAGCCTTTTCAGTTGATGGGCCTTTAATTCCTCCTCAGATTGGCTCCGGGGCATAAACGTTTTTTTCATGTCGACATTTCACCTCGTGCATGGGAATTGCGTATATTCTTTTAAAAAGCAGGGGAACAAAGCATACCTTTTTGATAGTATCTCTGCTCCCCCATATGTCCTGTTTATCGTCCTACTGAGTCATCCCCGGGATGAACAGGACGATTTGAGGAAAAATAATCAATAACGCGATACAGACAACGCAGGCCATCAGAAAAAAGCTCACACTCTTAAATATGGTGCTCAGTTCCACCTCGGGGGCCAGGGCCTTGACCACATATATATTGACCCCCACCGGGGGGGTAATGGCTCCCATAGTAGTGACCATGGTCAGTATGATGGCGTACCATATGGGATCGAATCCCAAGGCCATTCCCAACGGAAAAAAAATGGGGATGGTCAATACCAAAAATCCCAGGGAATCGATAAAGCAGCCCCCCAGAAGATAAATGATGAGGACCAGCGTCAAAATCAGGTACGAGGGTACCGGAAGGGAAGAAGCGAATTCGGCCACCATGAACGGAAGCCGGGTTACGGCCAAAAAACGGCCGAAGATGATGGCGCCTGTAACCAGGAAAAAGACCATGGCCGATATCTTCAACGACTCCCTTACCGAGTCGAATAATCCCTTCCAGGTAAGCCGCCGGGTGCTGACGGTAATCAGAAGCGTGAAAAACACACCGACCGCCCCGGCCTCTGTGGGAGTAAACAGACCAAGGTAAAGCCCGCCGATGATCAATATAAATATACCCACTGCTTCGATTACACCGATGAGAGAGATCAGTTTTTCCCTGAAACTTGCCCTGGGACCTGCCGGGCCGAAGTGGGGATTAATTCTGCACATAATGAATATGGTCAGGACGAAAAGGATCCCAAGGAGCACCGCCGGCAGAATGCCACCTAAAAAGAGCTTGATGATGGATTGCTCGGTCTGAAGACCGATGACGATCAGAACCACGCTGGGCGGCATCACCGTACCCAGGGTCCCACCGGTCACTACGGTTCCGCTGCTCAGCCGGGTGTCATAATTGTATTTGGTCATCTGAGGCAGAGCCACGGTCCCCATGGTGGCGGCAGTGGCCGTATTGGAACCACATATGGCAGCAAAGAGTTCGTCCGCACCGATGGTGGCGATGGCCAGTCCCCCCCGCCAGTGACCCATCCACTTGTAGGCGGCATTATACAGCCTCTCGGCGATTCCGGAATTAAACGCCAGATACCCGAGAAAGATAAAAAGGGGGACCACTGTAAGCCCATAGCTTGAGAAGGTAGACCAAATATCGGCCCCCACCACGTTTATGGCCGCTTTAAAGGAGACCACATACCAAAACCCGCAAAAGCCCACTATGGCCATGGCAAACCCTACGGGCATCCCCAGAAAAAATAACACAGCGAGGAGAATAAGGATTCCGATAATACCGATCAGAGTGGCACTCATGTTTCATCCCCCGTGTGACGCTGGATCTGTTTCAAAAAATCGGTTAGAAAAACCAGGGAGAGCACTGCGCACCCTAAGGCTACGCCGTAGGTGAAAGGGTAATAGACAATCTGCAGGGTTTCCGTCACTTCTCCTGTTCTCCATAACGTCTTTGCATACTTGGTGATCTGCCATGAGACCACGGCAAAAAAAACCATACAAATGACATCGTTGATGATATTGAGCACCCTTTGGCCCGTTTTAGAAAAACCCAAGACAATGATGTCAACGGAAATGTGACCTCGTTTGATCTGTGTATACCCTAAGGCCAAGGCGGTCAACACAGCACCGAAATACCCCATCAACTCAAAGGTGCCACTGACCGGCCTCCATACAAAACGCAAAAATACGTTCGCGCAGGTCAAAAAGATCATGGCCATCAGAAACACCCCTGCAATGAACATCAAAATCTGATTCAGGAATCTGGTAATCCGCTCTAAAATCATGATATCCCACCCGGAATGACATTTTTGTTGGAGGCTGTATCAGGTTTCGGGTTTTAGATGTCAAGGTTTCCCGCTCGGCGGGATCCCTGCCAGAGATTCAGGTTTTCCCTTGGTTTCCAGGAATACCCGCCCCAGTGGACCTGAGGATTCCGACCCGGAACCCGGGAAGGGAACTCCCTTCACCCCGGGTTCCGTCTCAGTCAGTTATTTGCCCTGGTACATCAAAGAGAATGCCTCAATGTCGCTGACAATCGCCTTGCCCGGAAGTCCCTTTTCCTCGGCATCGGCTATCCATTTATCCATGAGGGGCTTCAGTTTGCGATCCCATTTGGCCCTTTCGTCTTCGGAAAGTACCGTGATTTCGATGTCGTGGTTCTCTTTCGACCACTCTATGGAATCCTTCACATGGTTATCCATATACACACCGGTCCAGGCCGCCTGCTGGGTTCCCAGTTCATCAAACACTGCCTGGACGTCCTTTGGCAATGAGTTCCATTTATCCTTGTTCATGACCACCGCAAACGGATAGACCGGCCCGTTGAGCATGGTGACATATTTGCACAGTTCAGCGAATTTGAAATCCTTGAGGGTCTCAAGAGAGGATGCAGCCCCTTTGACCACTCCCTTTTGAAGGGCTTCCGGGGTTTCAGACTGGGGCATGCCCACCGCATTGGCGCCCAATGCCTTCAGAACCTGGGCCACACCGCCCGAGGCCCTTAACTGCAGGCCTTTGAGGTCTTCCAAGTTTTTTACCGGGACTTTTGCGTATATGTTGGCAGGTGCACAAGTGAACATGGTGAGCACTTTCACCTCGGAAAATGCTTCGGGCTGATATTTTTTGTAGATATCCCAGAGGGTGAGGCTGGCCACTTCCGCATTGGGAAATCCAACGGGTAATGCCGTGGCATTGGTGACCAAGAAGCGTCCGGGCTGATAAGCCATGCACAGACAGCCGATATCGGCGGTGCCGGCAATCACACCGTCCATCATCCCTTTGGCCTTGAGAAGGGTGCCGCCGGGAAAGGTCTGAACCGCCACTTTTCCATCGGTACGCTTTTCCACCTCCTTTTTCCACTTTTCCATCTGAACGCAGGGAAAAGTAGGGGCGGGCGGGAAGTTGGCATAGGTCAGTTTGATGGGTCCTGCAACGGCGGGGGTCGGAAAGGCCCCTACGGTTAGAATGGTTATCAAGAAGATTCCGGCTAAAACCAATGCAAATTTTTCTTTCATGATGAAGACCTCCTTAGCTCTTTTATTGAACGGCTGGTTCATCCCAATTTCACCCCGCTACGGCAAATTGGACTCTCATTCGAATCCGAAAGCATGCCGGGGTCACGAAGGACCTTCTGGATCACCTCCCTTCTGATTAAGTGCGTTGAGTCTTGGTATTCGAGTGCCCGGTTTCAAGTGGGCGCTAAAAAATACTGGGTTCCACATATTCGCCAAAGACATTCCTGAATACATCGGCCATTTCTCCAACCGTTGCATAGGCCTTGCAGCATGTCACCAGGTAAGGCATCACATTCCGGCCTGATTCAGCTGCCTTGTGAAGGGCCTTGAGGGAGTGGGTGACCGCCTGGTTGTCCCGGTCCCGTTTCAGGGCCTTAAGCCGATCCACCTGCAGTTGGGCCCATTCCTCATTGTATTCATGGAGCTCCACCTCCATGTCCACCCCTTCGGTGTATCGGTTTACCCCTACCTTGGTCACCTGCCCCTGCTGCAGCTTCTTTTCAAATTCATAGGCCTGCCGGGCCACCTCCTTCTGCACATAGCCGGAGGATACGGCTTCCAGCATGCCCCCGACCTTTTCCACCTTTGCCATCTCGTCTAAGATCTTCTCTTCCATCTCTTTGGTCAGGGTCTCCATGAAATAGGACCCGGCCAGGGGATCCACCGTGTCCCTGAGACCGATCTCATCCATGAGGATCTGGAAGGTGCGCAGGGAGAGGAGGGCGGCCCGTTCGGTGGGGATGGTATAGGCCTCGTCAAAGGAGCACAGGGCCGTGGTCTGGGCCCCGGACAGGGCCGCCCCCAGGGCATAGTAGGCCCCCCGCATGATGTTGTTCTCCGGCTGCTGCTTGGTCATGCCGGATCCGCCCCCGCCGAATATGCCCCGTAAAAACAAGGCCTTTTTGTTCTGAACATTATATCGTTCCCGAAGCAGCTTGGCCCACAATTTCCGGGCCGCCCTGAACTTGGCCACCGTTTCCCACAGGTTGCCGTAAATATTGAGGTTGAAAGAAAATCTGCCCACAAAATCCTCTGCCTCATATCCCCTGGCAATGACATTGTCCATGTAGGCGAAGGCGATCAACAGCGCGTAGGAAATCTCCTGGGCCGGCGTACAGCCGGACTCCCGGATGTGATACCCGCAGACCGATACCGGGTTGCACCGGGGCAGTTCCTTCATGGCATATTCAATGGTGTCGCCGATGAGCCTGACCGCCGGTTCCACCGGGTAGATCCATGCGCCCCGGCCCACGATTTCCTTTAAAATATCATTCTGGGGCGTGGCCGAAATCCGGGTCTTATCAAAACCGGATTTCTCTGCCAGGGCCTGATACATGGCCAGCATGACCGCAGCCACCGCATTAATGGTCAATCCTGATCCGATGCGATCCAGATGGATATCCTTGAAAGCCACTTCAAAATCCCGCAGGGAATCCACGGCCATGCCCACTCTTCCCACTTCGCCCTCTGCCATTTCACTGTCAGAGTCGTACCCCATCTGGGTGGGCAGGTCAAAGGCCACATTCAGCCCGGTCTGGCCATGGGATATCATGAGTTTGAACCGCTCGTTGGTCTCTTCCGGTGTACCGAATCCCGTATACTGGCGGGTGGTCCAGTTTCGGCTCCTGTATCCCTGAGGATGAAGACTCCGGGTAAATGGAAACTCTCCGGGGTTCCCCAGATCCTTCTCATAGTCGAACCCGATGCTTTTCAGGTCGTCCGGCGTATATACGGGTTTTACGTTGATCCCTGATTGCAGGGTAACCTCCTGGATGGCGTCTTTTTCATCTTTGGTATAGGTCGCTACTCCCATTTCTGCCCCTTTTGGTTCATTGGATGTGGCTGTTCAAACTGCCTTTGCCTTATCCGGTGGTGGTTTATTTCCCGGCGTTTTCCTGAATAGATTCCACGATCTGTTCAAACCGGGAACCCCCTGGGAATATTCCGCCCACCCCCAGTTCTTGGAGGACAGGGATGTCCTTGTTGGGGATAACGCCACCGACCACAATCAGTTTATCCTCAACCCCCTGGGCTTCTACCATGGCCATCAGTTTCTTACAAATGGGGATATGGGCGCCGGACATGATGGACAGCCCGATGACATCCGCATCTTCTTGAACAGCCTGGTTGACGATGCTGGCCACGGTCTGATGAAGTCCGGTATAAATCACTTCCATTCCGGCCTCCTTGAGGGCGTGGGCCACCACTTTGGCCCCCCGGTCATGACCGTCCAGTCCGGGCTTGGCCAAAAGTACGCGTATTTTTCTGTTTCCCATAACGCAACAGCTCCTTACACAGTTCAAGAAACAAATCGTAACGCAAAGGGGCAGGACATAGAGGTATTTGCTTTTGGTATTCTCAGCGTCTCTGCGCCTCTGCGGCAGGAACTCCTCACTCCCCCTGCATATCAAATTCCTTCAACACAATCTCCTGTCCCCTGAGGATATGTGCTCGGGTCAACCGCTCCACACCCTCCGCATCTCTGTCTTTAATGGCTTTGAGCATCAACCGGTGATCCTGGTTGCTTAACTGCGCCATGGGGAATATCTTCAGAATGACCAGCCTGAAGCGATAAATCTGCTCCCTCAGATCATTGATCATCTTTATCAGCTTCGGACTGCGGCTCAGTCCATACAACAGATCGTGAAATTCGGTGTTGATTGACGGCAATGCCTCCAGATTCCCCCGGTCTAAGCAGACCTGATAGGCCCCAATTTTTTCCTCCAGGGGGTTCAGCTCATCCTTGAGATACCGCCTGGCAGCCAGTTTTGCCGCATAGCTTTCCAGGACGCTTCGAATCCCGAAGGTTTCCTCGATATCCGCCCGGGTCAGCCCCTTGACGAAAAATCCACCCTTGGGGTCCTGGTGGAGCAGCCCCTCCCGCTCCAACTTGTGAATAGCCTCCCGTACCGGGGTGCGGCTGATACCGAGTGCGTCCGCCACCCGGCTTTCCACCACCCGACTGCCCGGATCGAAGTCCCCCTGTACAATGGCAAATTTCAGTTTTTCGTACACAGACTGCCCCAGAGATTGCCTTGGCGGCAACGCATGGAGTCTTTTAAGCGATTGTCCATTCACGGCGTCTGCTTCAAGCATGATTAATACGCAACTGTGCAAAAAAAAGTGGGATGCTAAAGCCCGAACTGTCTGGCAATGGTGGTCTGTAAAACCTCATGGGTGCCCCCGCCATAGAGCAGAAACCGGTTGTCGCGATAATACCGCTGAATCGGATATTCCATGGAATAGGCATAGGCCCCGAAAATCCGGGTGGCCTCGTCACAGGCACTGCAGGCCGATTCCACGGTAAAATATTTAGCCATGGAGGCCTCATTCAGACACTCGATTTTGTTATCAATGAGATGCGTCACCTTGTATGACATGAGGTGTCCGGCCTCCAGATTGACGGCCATATTGGCGATCTTGGCCTGAATAAGTTGATTTTTTCCAATGGGTTTTCCGAACTGGACCCGTTCTTTGCAGTACCGAATGGAATCGTCCATGGCAGCCCGGTGCAACCCCAGGGCCAGACAGGCGGTCATAATTCTGATCTCGGCCAGAATGGTCAGAAGGACGGTCAGGCCCCTTCCCAGTTCCCCCAGCATATACTCATCCGGGACATGGCAGTTATTAAAATAGATTTCCGACAAAGACGATGTCCTGGTCCCCAGGGTGTCAAATTTCTTGCTGTGGGAAAAACCAGGCGTATCACTGGGAACCAAGACAAACATGAGCCCCTTTAATTTCTTGGCCGGATCGGTCTGGCAGAGCACAGTATGAAAATGTCCATAGGGACCACTGGTAGACCAGGTCTTCATCCCATTGATCAGCCATCCGTCTTTGACCTTGGTGGCCGAGGTCCTTACCGCCCCCAGATCAGAACCCGCCTCCGGCTCGGTCAACTGAAAGGCTCCGATCTTTTCGCCCTTAAGCGCGGGCTTCAGATAGTCCTCATGCATCCTTTTGGTACCATATAGATACAGGCCGTTTGTTCCCATGAGACATTGCATGGCACAGGTGGCGGCCAGACTCAAAAATCCCCTGGCCAACTCTTCCATGGCGATACAGTAAAGGGTGGTGTTCCCGTTCGACCCGCCCACTTTCTTGGGATACCGAATCCCCAGGATCCCCATATCAGCGAGCTTCCGGAACAGATAAAACGGAAATTCCCCTTTCTCATCCAGCTCCCGGGCCACGGGAATGACTTCCTCATTCACAAACCTGGCCATGATTTGCCTGTGAAGCTTTTCTATGTCTGAACGCAACATGGTCATCCCCCTATCTTCGCTTGCTCTCTTGAAACCGCCCTGGTCAATTCCGGAACCACCTGATGAAGGTCTCCCACAATACCCCAGTCCGCAACCTGAAAAATGGGCGCCCCCGGATCTTTGTTGATGGCAATGACATATCTGGAGCCCAGCATGCCGGCCCTGTGCTGGATAGCGCCGGATATGCCGCATGCGATATAGATCTCCGGCCTCACGGTCTGTCCGGTCTGTCCCACCTGCCGTTCCACGGGGATCCATCCTTCTTCTACAATAATCCGGGTACCGGCCACCTCCCCCCCCAGGGCCTTGGCCAGGGAAAAAAGCGCTTTCATGCCCGTCTCATTGCCGACGCCCCGGCCACCGGCCACGATCACCCTGGCATCACCCAGGCTCACCCCTTTTTTCTTTTCCTTGAAGTGCTCCAATACCTTGGAGCCGATCTCTTTTTCGGTCAGAGAGATTTTATGTTTGATCACCTTTTTCTTGCTGGAAGGCCTTTTCACCGCCTCCATGACACCGGGCCGCACAGTAGCCATCTGGGGCCGGGAATAGCGGTTGGCAATGGTGGCCATGACATTGCCGCCGAACGCCGGACGAGTCTGCAGGAGGATGCCTTCTTCCGGATCAATGCTTAATTCCGTACAATCGGCAGTGAGTCCCACACCCACCCGCCGGGAAAGACGGGGGGCTAGATCCCGGCCGATATGGGTGGCGCCCATGAGCAGGATATTGGGTTTGTACTCCATGATCAGCGATTCCATCGCCTTGGCGTAGGAGAGGGTCCGGTAGTCTTTGAGGGCCTTGTGCTGGGCCAGGTATACCTGATCCGCTCCGAAGTCAAACAGGGACTGGGTCAATTCGGAAATCTGGTAGCCCAAGAGTACGGCCGAGACCTCCTGTCCCAGATCTGCAGCCAAAGACCGGGCCTTGCCCAAAAGTTCAAAAGCGACCGGACTCAGGCTCCCCTCCCGCTGTTCAGCAAACACCCAGACACCTTTGCGGTCGCTGAAGTCAGGGATGGTCTTGGGTTCCACATCTGTATGAATGGCGTGTGGTTTACACACCTCAATACAGGTGCCGCACGATGTGCAATGGGGCAGGATATGGGCCTTACCATCCCGGATTTCAACGGCCCCGTAGGGGCAGGCCTTTACACAACGCTTACATCCATTACAGAGATCGGTGTCAATCCATACGGTCATATCTTTATCTCCTTGTGATGATGCCTTTCGCCTTGAGGGCACAGGAGGCCTGATGGGAGGACCCGGACCCAGGCCAAACAGAGGATCGGCGTCGCGCGGTCAGGGAGTAATTTAAAGGTATTGGTGGAAAGATCCATTGGACATTTTCTGAATCGAGGGTGAACAGGAAATGAACGACAGCCATTGACTGCGGTGTGTACTGTATACAATCAGACCTGTCAAGTGGTTTTTATGGCTGGAAGTTAAAAAAGCACAACACACACTATGTTGGGTATATATCGAGGGAATGCAGAGTGGTGCAAAGCTCAGTGGGGAGTCTACTGGATAGGGTTCAGCCCGCCAGTGCCCAAAAATGACCCTTTGGATGGAATACTACATCTGGAATGCCGCTATCAGAAGGGGATAAAGATCAGGATTCGTCGGCCAGTTCCTTGAGGACGGCCGCGTTTTTCTGCATGCGGGCCTGGTTTTTCTTGAGGTTTTTCCGATTGGGTTTGGCTTTTCTTTCCCGTATGGCCATGGTCCTTTTTCTATTTGAGCCCATATGGTAATATCTCCTGCGATTTTAAATATTTCAATTTTCTAAAATACGATTTTCAGTCTGCTCTGTCAAGAAAAATATGGATTCACCAGCACTCATCTTTACTTCGGTTCAACGGCAAAACGCCGTATCAGCGGCATCTTGCTGCAATTCTTCGCGGCTGGTGGGAGATTCCGTCCTTAGCCGAAGCAAGCCGTTTCACACGACCCGCCCCCTATCCGGGCCTGAAGACAAGAAGCCAGGCATGCGCAATCAGCACACTGATCACCATAAAGGGAAATGCCGTTTTCATGAATCCCAAGAAACTTATTCTGTAGCCCCTGGCCTCGGCAATCCCCAGGGTCACCACATTGGCCGATGCGCCGATAATGGTTCCATTTCCGCCAAAACACGCACCCAGGGCCAGGGCCCACCAGAGGGTATTTTCCGCCCCGGGTATCACCCCGCTGAGATAGGCCACAATGGGGAGCATGGTGGCAGTAAAGGGGATATTGTCCACAAAGGCCGACATGATGGCGGCCACCCAGAGTATCAGACTGCATGCGACCACGAAATTTCCAGCGGAAAGATCCAGTATCCAGTCGGCGATCAGGGCCAACAGACCGCTGGATTCCACAGCCCCCACAATCATAAACAGAAAGATAAAAAACATGAGGGTGGGCCATTCAATATCTTTCTCAATCAATTCGATCATATCCACCTTATCGGTCACAATGGCGATGGTCAATAAGACAGCGGCCCCCATGAGCGCGGCCACGCTGACCTCCATATGCCAGTATCCGTGGCTCAGGAACAAAAAGATGGCAAACCCCAAAACCCCCAAGCCATATATCAAAAGCCGGGGATCGGTGATCCGGTATTTGTCTTTTAACATCTGGACATATTCCTGGACATTTTGAACCTTGGCCGAGGCATATGCCTTTCCCCAGACGAGCTTGGTGAATATCACCAAGACCACCATCCCCACCACACACACCAGCGCCAGGGCAACCACAAAGTCCATGAAAGTCAGTCCGGCATAGGAGCCGATCATGATATTGGGCGGGTCACCGATGAGGGTTGCCGTACCCCCTACATTGGAGGCCAGAACCAGGGGTACCAGAAGATGGAGCGGATTGATGGAAAGCGAGATGGAAATCTCTATGGCCACACCGGTCAACAAAAGCATGGTGGTCACATTATCCAGAAACGCCGAGGATACGGCCGTAAAGATCATCAGGTAAACCGTCAGAAGAAAAACCTTACCCCGGGCCAGTTTGTAGGAAATATAGGCGCACCACTGGAATACTCCGGTATGTTTCAACACCCCCACAATAATCATCATGCCCATAAGCAGAAAAACGACGTTCATGTCGATGGAACTGATGGCGCTTTCAAAGGAGAATATGTGATATTCAGGATTCAGGGTGCCGATGGTATAGGAAATGACCAGCATGACCGCCGCACCGATCATGGCCGCAATGGTCCGGTGGAGCAGTTCAAAGGCGATGAGGACATAGGCCAGAATAAAGACAATGGTGGATATCCAGAAAGCGGGTCCCAATTCCCGCGGAAGCACCAGGTCTTCACTGATGTGATACTGGTCGCCTTTCTGGGCCATTTCGCTCCCCCCGAAGGTCATGGTCTGGGGTCCAAAACTGGTTTTGTCGGCCTCCACGCTGACGGTGGCGGAGCTGATTCGGCCTTTTTCAAGCTGAAATCGAGACACATAGTGTCCGGTATGTCCGGTAGTGACTCGGTCCACCACTTTGCCGTTCATCAAGATGCGAACTTCGGCCTCACTAATGGGTTCTTTATGGGTGTCAAAAATGGTTCCGGAAATGTTCACGGTGTCCCCCCCGGGAATCACCGGTTTCGACGGGGCACTTTTGGCACCGTGCCCAGCCCATGCGGGCCCTCCGGCAAAAAAGAGTATCACAGTCACAATTGGAATGAATAGAGACCTCAGGGCACTCATGGATTGATCTCCTCCTAATTTTTCAAAATTACCTGAAAGGCCAAGATGGGAAGGGGATATCCCCGACACTTTAAACCCTCAACACGCACGACGGCATCGCTTTGTATCAAAAGGACTTTGAGAGTGTCAAGCAAAAGCTCAGGGCCAGGATCATTGACACCGTTTAAGCCGCTGTGCTACATGAATCAGACATAATGCCCCCTCAGACCTTTATCATAAAATCCCTGCATATTCAGAACGGAACCATGCTCTTTTCCCTGGGCGTGGTTCTCTTCTTTTTTATTTTGTCGCTCTGGAAGAAGCGGCCCAAACACACTGTGGCCTCCCTGATCTGGGTGGGCATTGTCCTGTGGTTTTTCAACAGTGCATTTTTCGGCTTCAGTGCGGTTACGGTGGGGACAGCGGGAATAAGGCTGGATTACGGGGCATTGTCTTTCAGGAACACACGGCTTTCCATCGACTCCCCATGGCGGATCAAGACCGATTTCTCAGACATTAGAAGGCTCAAGCGGGTATATCTTCTGAATATCGCCGGCCGGGAAAGCATGAAGGTCAGAGGAGAACAGGGGCTGGCCCTCCTTGAATCCATCGGGAAGGCCATAGGCAGGGCAAGGGAAAGCGATCGCTGAATTTTCCGTTTACATCAGGAGCGGTTTTCAGGCCACAAACTGATAGGATCAGCGCTTCTCCCGGATATCGGTTATATCGGTTGTTTTTTTCTGAGTGTCGCCGACCTGGCAACTGTCTCTGAGTCAGGTGGATATCCCGAACTTGGGCAGAATAAAGGCCTGAAGCAGGACCCATCCTGCAATAATCAATAGAAAAATCCAGATACTCATAAGGTTTCCTCTTTTGGTTTGAATGTTACGCTGTCCCACAAAAAAATCTCCTCGGTTTTCGCATCACGGTTACGGCACACGGCCGTAGGATACTTATGCTCAGGAAAAGCCTCCGGGCGAAGCACATGCAGACGCCCCTGTATCCAGTCCCGGCCCGGAGCCGGAAGTGGCAGAGGAAAAGGTGGACATAAGCTTTTCACTGTCCTCCTCACCGCATTGGGGGCAGACTCCCCGGTCTGATCCGTCACTTCTAAAACACAATGATTCAAAGACGTTGTTGCACTTTTTACATCTGAACTCGTATATGGGCATTTGCTTTTCTCCTGGATTCTGCAAATCGTATCAATTGAATAGAGCCAAATAGCCTACAGGGGTTACATAAACCATCCCCCTTTTGTTCTTCACCCTAACATAGCCATTTTGCCAAAATTTGCAAATAAAAATCATAGCCGTTCATGGGGTGAAAGATTCAGGGGTTTCCCGGCCCATCAATTCCCAAACACCTCAGGCAGAAAAAGACTCAGTCCCGGCCAGTAGGTGATCAACAGCAGGGTCAGGATCAGGAGGATCAGAAAGGGAAAGGTGGCCTTGTACAACTGCATCACCGGCTTGTCAAACCGTGAACTGGCGATAAAAAGGTTCAGCCCCACAGGGGGGGTATTATACCCGATGGCCAGGTTGGCCAGAAAGATCACTCCGAGATGGACCGGATCGATTCCGAAGCGGGCGGCCAGGGGCGTAATCAGGGGGACCACCACTAAAATGGCGCTGAATATATCCATCATGCATCCCACCACGATTAGAAAGACGTTGAGGATGATCAGAAATCCGATCTTGCTTTGCACCATCCCCTCCATGAACTGCAGAATTTTCATGGGGACAAAGGCATCCACAAGATAGTTGGTAAACCCCAGTGCAGCCCCCAGAATAATCATGATGCCCCCCACCATCTTCATGCTCTCTTTCATCACATCCGGCAGATCCTTTATGAGGTTGAGTTCATGGAAAACAACCGATTTAATAAACAGCACATAGGCCACCGTAAATGCCGCCGCCTCAGTGGCTGTAAAGAATCCGGAATATATCCCGGCCAGGATAAAAAAGGGAATGGGAAGCTCCCAGGCCGCTCCCTTCAGGGCCTGCCAAAACGCCCTACCGGAAAAGGGAGGGCGCTCCAGGCGCCATTTCCGTCCCATATAGACTGAGAACAGGCAGGGGGCCCCCACCATGAGGATGCCGGGGATCAATCCGGCCATAAAGAGCTGTTCGATGCTGGTCCCGGAAACAAATCCGTACAGAATGATGGGAAGGCTGGGCGGAAAATGAAGCCCCAGACTGCCCGAAGTGGTCATGAGCCCCAGGGCGAAATTTTCCTCATAGTGTTCAGAGATCAGGGCCGGAAACAACAGCCCTCCCAAGGCGATAATGGTGATCCCGGTGGCCCCGGTGATGGCGGTAAAAAAGGCACAGGACACCAGGGCCACCACCCCCAGTCCGCCGGGGACCCAGCCGAACAGGCTCTTTGAAAACCGGACCAGACGGGCAGAGGTCCCGCCCTGGGAGAGTAGATATCCGGCAAAGGTGAACAGGGGAATAGCGAGAAGGATGGGAGCGTTGGCCAGACGGGAGATTTCGATGGGAATGGCGGTTAGTTCAATCCCGCCGGCATAAAACCCCAGCATAGCCGCTGCCAGAATACCTGCAAACAGGGGGAGTCCTGAAATAACCAGCGCAATCAGGATTCCTACGGCGACCGGGATCATGGAACCATACCCTTGACCATGCGAAGGCCTTCATTCAAGGCCCTGACCAGGAAACGAAACACCAAAAGTAGGAAGCCCACGGGAAGGATCAGCTGGGCGATCCAGTTGGGAACATTCAGAAACAGGTTCCCCCCGAAGGTCATCTCCATCCGTATGTATCCCACACACACCACAACCATAACGCCGCATATCCCTGCACAAACTGCGGACAATATTGCTTCCCGGAGCGGCAGCCATTTGGGGGGCAACACGGTAAAAAGCAGGTCAATCCGAATATGTTTGTTGTCCCGGGCAAGCAGGGATGCCCCCAGAAAGGTCAGCCACAGGACCAGGAGGCGGACAAAGGGCTGGGTCCAGTCCAGGTAACCCATGGCTTCATTGGCCCACAGGAGATGGGCATGGGTGTACAGACCCCTCAAACACACCTGAACAAAGGTCAGGATCACCATGAGCCACACCAGTGCCATGATGGCCCACCCTTCGATTCTGGCCAGGAGATTGTCAAGTGTGGTAAGGGTGTTCATGGGACTATTGGGCCCTGGGCTCCCTTTTGAGAACCGTGTACAGCCGGTCCAGCAATTCCTCCGGATACATCTTCCCGGCCAGTTTTACCGCCACCTGGGCCCCGATCTCATGAAAACGCTTCAGGGCCTTTCCTTCCGGAGCGGGCGTGATGGTTACGCCGCTGTCTTGAAGGACCTGGAGGGCCTCTTGGTTTTGTTCCCTCAGTTGGGCTGTCAACCCGGCCATGGCCTGCTCGGCATTGTCGGTCAGAATCCGGGCCAGATCTTCGGGCAATTTATGAAAATATCTGGAGGAAATAAGGAGGGCGCCTGTGGAATGCACCAGGGGAAGGGCCATCATATACCGGACATACCGCTGCCACTGGAGCGCCAGGGCCCCCAGCGGGGGGGCATAGACCGTGTCGATCATCCCCGTATTGAGGGCCGTGGTCACATCCGTGATGGCCAGCGGAATGGGATTGACACCCATGGCCGTGAAGGTTTCCTTGGCAATGGGGTCTCCGGACCACGTCCATACCTTGAGGCCGTCCAGATCCCCTACCTGTCTTATGGGGGCCTTTGAAAAAAGGTGCACATCCCCCACTTCGGCCCAGGACAGGAGCACAAAACCCTTCTGTTTCAATTCCTTTGCAAAAAAGGGTCGTAACTCCCGGTGGACCCGATCCGTTTCCTCATCATTTCGAAACAAAAAAGGGAGATCCAGGACCCTTAAGCGCGGGAGGATCTGACCGAAACCCACCCCTGAAAATGCGGCACAGTGGATCTGACCAATCCGCATTCTTCTCAATACATCCACTTCATCGCCGGCAATGCCGCCCGCATAAAACTTGAAACCCAACCGGCCATTGCTGCGCTCTCTGATCTGCGTGTCCAGCATCTTCATCTGTTTCATCCAGGTGGATCCTTCCGGTGCCACGGTAGCGAATTTGATCAAAAATTGAGGTCTTGAATTTCCATCGGCCCACACGGAAAGCGGGATTATCAAGAGGCATACGAAACCCAGAAGCATCATTGATTTTTTCATGTTCTCTCCTTTTGGTTCATGGTCTTCCCGCCTTTCGGTTCATATCCCATGGCTTTTTCTGGATCCTTAAAACGCCATTAGAAAAACAGATCTTCGGCAGCAGCGCTGAGGGCTTTCATCTTCTGTTTCATGACCGTATTGATCAGACAGGCATCCTTTATGTCATCCGGACGTGCAGCCTCCACCGCCTTTACGAGGCCTGAAAACAGCTTCTTGTCCTGTATCCGGACCGCATAGGTCTTGGCATAATAATACTGGGCCAGAAAAAATTTTCCATGGCTTACGGCAACGGCCTTTGAAAAATATTCCGCAGCCCTTGCTGGATCTCCGCCCAGCATTTTGGGCTTTGAAGCCAATAGGGCCCCATACACAATATAGGGGGCCCCGTGAAAGACATCGGGGTCTATTTCCATGACCCTGTCCAAGCATTTCTGGGCCATATCCAACTGCCCGAGGGCCGACGGGTTGTCCAGGTTCAAGCGTATCCACCCGTTCCATGAAAGGGTGGTCCAGAAAAGGGGCTGGATCGATTCCTTACCTATTCCGGCCAATTTATCATCGATGTTCCCACTTGTAAGGGCCTTGACCCCGAGGGCCCGCATCCCGTAGGCCCTTGCACGCCGGTAGAGTGTTGACGCCCTGGCTGGATCTTCTTCCTCGATAAAGAGCATGGCATATCCTGAAAATCCCATACAGAGTGCAGTCAGGAGCTGCTCATTTTGAGGGGCGTTTTTGAGGAGCCCTTCCATCAGCTTCAGTTCTGCCGGCAAAGCCTCCCGGGCCAACGCCGGGTCACACTCCTCAAAAAAGGCCCCTGTCAAGTTGGGCACCAGATCAGGTGCGGCATACAGGGCCATCCTGGCGCACCCGGGAAACAGGACCGCCATTAGCAGCAAGAAAATCAGTTTGGATTTGGCATGGGTCATAGGTTTTCAGGTTTGGGGTTTCAGGTGTCCGTCAAATACTCCGGTTTCCTGATAACCGAAGTATTCTTTACCCTATTTACATCAAATATAACATGGCCGAATGGCTGTGCTGGACATCAAACAAATCAGTATCCCCTGTTTCCGCCTCACACACAAACACCCTAATACCCAAGGAACGGATCGTCTTTTCGGGGCGGTTTTTTGATCAGTTTTTGGGCCAAGAACTGGGCGCCCGCACCATTTCTCATGTTCAGCACCTGCTCATAGATTTCTATGGCCTTGTCCCGGGCGCCTTGAAGATCATAACTCATACCCAGTTTGATGCGGGGCCAGGCGATCATGGCCGGGTCGTATTCAGAGTCCTTGTGTGCCAGTATCTCCCACAGCTTGATCCGGGCATTTGCATGGTCGGCGTGAAAGAGGTCGTAGATGGACTCCAGATAAAGAGCCCTTTTGTTCCAGGCAGCGGCCTCCTTTTCCTCACGTTTCAACCCTGTCTTTTGCAATCCGCTTACGATCTTTTTGTATTGATCATCTCTCTGGAGTCTGATGCAACTGACGCCCTGAAGTATCCTGAACCGGGGGTTCAGGGGATAGGTCTCGGAAAGGTCTTTTGAAATAGCCAGGGCCTTCATAGGGTCGTTTTCTAAAAAAAGATAGATATGAAGCAGCATGCTCTTGGCCTCGGTGGCGGAGTATACGGCCTCATTGGCGGCAGTGGTAAGCTTTTTCAAGCCCGCTTCCTTATCGCCTTTGTGCAGAAGAACATAGGTCAAAAATTTCAGGACACCGGAAAGCCTGGCAGTGTAGTAATCAAAGGTACCCAGGCCCAGGAGCACATCTTTATTGTCTGGATCCATCTCCTGGCAGGTTCTGAGGGCATCGATGGCATCTGAAGCCAGAAAAAAAGAGGTAACCCAGTTACCCTTCATCAACTCGAAACGACCGTCAAATCCCAGGGCCCCACCGAGATAGAAGTAGGTAAAGCTGTTTTCTTTTCCCTTCTCAATACGGGCCCGGGCCACGGCCACGGTGTCATCGATCCGTTTTTTATACTGGGCCACCATGGCAGGAGACCAGAAACCGGCCGTGAGCCGGGACCATGATACCATGCCATGATAAAAACAAGGGGCCGGTTCTGCCGGAAATTTGGCCTTTATCTCCTGAAACAGGGCCTCAGCTTCATCAAACCTGCGATTGTAAAGCAGATGAATCCCTTCAAGGATCTGTTCCTCCGCTGCAGGGGCCAGAGTCCCAATACCGTCTTGGCGGTCCGCCTCGCGTGCGGTCGACCCCCCTGACAGGACCAGCAGGAGGATCAACGCCTGGATGCAGGTGGCAGTACATGAATATCTTGTCATGGCAATGCTTATTCGTGACGTCAGAGGTTTTCTGATGGCGAAAGCGGCGGAACTTGCTTTAAAATACATGAGATAGCATGTTTACGCAAGCTTAGAATCTTGAAATATTTATAAAAATAAGGTAAAAGGAAACTGAAAGAAAAGATGGGGTGGATTTTTTCAGTTTATGTATTAATTTTAAACCCATGTAAGCGGTTTGAAAGTCCAAAGTTCTCAAGCACTATGCCTTTAAGCCCCCCTTTGAAAAAGGCGGATTTATTTAGAGGGATCCCCCCTATTAATATAAGGGAAAAATTCTGGACATGAGGATGCCAATGACTTGCCGGAACTTCAGACTGTCAAGTAAGATGAAATGACCCGAGTATTGCACCCCGAGACAAGGGAGATCGGGGCAGGCCTTTGCCATATTGTTGAGAGAGGATCAAGATGAAAATACTTATTGCCGGAAGCAGCGGAATGTTGGGAAGTGAGTGCAAAAAGGTTTTCAGCAAGGACAACGAGGTGTTCTGTCCGGACCGGGAAGCTCTGGATATCACGGGTTGGGATAGGGTAATAGAAACCCTTGATGACATCTCGGCCGACGTCATTTTGAACTGCGTGGGACTCACGGACATGGAAGCTTGTGAAAAGGATGAATTCGCAGTCAGAAAGATTAATGTGGAAGGGCCCAGAAATCTGGCCCAGGCCTCGGCAAGATTCAGCTGCAGGATCGTCCATATGTCCTGCGGCGAGATATTTGACGGCCATAAACCCATGCCCCAGCCCTATTTTGAAGATGACACGCCCAACCCCCTTTCCGCCTATGGCAAGAGCAAGTTGGAAAGCGAGACCGCTGTCCGAGAAAACTCTCCCTATTATATCATTTTACGCTCCCACTGGGTATATGGGATCAATGGGAAAAATTTCATCAAGTCTTTATTGCGCTGGGCCTGTCAAAAGAGCCCCAAGGTCATGAAGGTTCCCAATGACCAGTATGGATCCCCCACCTGGGGCCATCGTCTGGCCGTTCAGATAAAGTCGCTTCTCGCCAACCAGGGAAGAGGAACCTACCATGCCACCGCCGACGGGTATTGCAGTCGCTTCGAGTACGCCAGATTTGTCCTGGATAAGCTGAATATAAAGGCCCCTATGGAATCGTGCAGCATAAAAGATACCGATGACGTCCGTCACGGGCTGGTCAATGGCCTCCTGGAAAATCGCTACTCCCGAAAACAGGGCAACGATGCCATGGTACACTGGAAAGCGGATTTGGATCAATTCCTGGAACAATACGCTGAAGCGCTGATCAAAGAAGCCAAAAAATCATGAAAATTCTGCTCTCTTTGTTGGGCATTTTCTATGCCTTAAGCCCATATGATCTTTTCCCCGACTTCTTTGTGGGCGTGGGATGGGTGGATGACCTCATTGTATTGGGACTCTTGTGGTGGTACCTGTATGTCTACAGAAAGCGTCGATACAGGTACGAAGGGTATGATGCACGAGGGGACCAGGCCTCTCACCAGGAAACCCATCAAGGCTTCACAGAAAAAACCGAAACCCCCAAAGACCCGTACACCATTCTGGGCGTCACTAAAGGGGCCTCCCAAGAGGAGATAAGGAAGGCTTATCACCGTCTTGCGGGTCAATATCACCCGGACAAAGTCCTCCATCTCGGGGAAGAATTCAGGGAATTGGCCGAAATCCGCTTCAAGGAGATTCAGGCGGCCTACGACACGGTGAAGGCCAAATAGTGCCTGACCAAACAATGCCTTATCATCTGGCTTTTCTGAAACCCGAAACCTGACACCTGGCGCCTTAAATGGTCCGCCCCAATACCCCCCCCTCGTAGATAGCGGCCTTGGCGCTTCTCGGCTCCAGACAATCACCGATCCGGTGGACTTCCGGGCCCAGCGTTTTGATCTGATCGTACAAGCGGGTATCCGGCTGGTTGCCTATGGCTGTCACCACCCTTTCCGCTTCAATAAAGTGCGATTCACCGTCCTTATCCACAACAAGCACACCATCCGTGTCCACCCGCTTCAGCGTGCACTCGGTCTTCACCTGAACATTGTAGTCCCTGAGCTTCCCCAAGAGGACCTTTTTGGTCATGCTTTCCAGACCTGAGCCTATTTTGGGCAGCATTTCCACGATGGTCACCTGGCTTCCATTGCCCGAAAGGTGAAGGGCGATCTCGCATCCTGTGGGACCACCGCCGATGACAATGGTCCTTTTCTGATCTGAAGGATCATTTCCCATGACCTCATTGACCGAAACCATCCTTTTTTTGTCCATACCCTCCACCGTGGGGTAGCCAGGTACAGAACCGGTAGCCAGAATCACCACGTCAGGGGCCTCGGCCTGGACCATTTCCGGAGTCACTTCGGTGTTCAGGTGACATGTCACCCCAAATCTTTCAATCTGCCGCTTCTGGAACCTGATCAAATTGAAAAGTTCCTTCTTGTAAGCGGTAACGCTTCCCAGAACCAGCTGCCCGCCCACAACCCCTTGTTTTTCAAACAGGTGGACATCGTGCCCCCGCCGCGCAGCCACCCATGCCACATTCAGCCCCCCGGGCCCGGCACCAATGACCATGACCTTTTTGGATGCTTTGGCAGGATAAAACGCCATTTCCTTTTCCCGCCCCAGGGCCGGGTTGACCAGACATTCCACCCGCCCCCTTCTGAAGATGGATTGCATACAGGTGTTACAGGCGATGCAGGTCCTGATATCATCCATCCGGCCTTCCTGGGCCTTTTTGGGCAGCTCAGGGTCGGCCAGCAACCCCCGGCCGATGCAGATGAGGTCCGCCTTTCCTTCTGCTATAATTTGATCCGCCAGGATGGGATCATTGATCCGCCCCACCGCCATGACCGGCACCCCCAGTTCCCTGCTGATTTTTTCGGCATAACCGGTCAGACAGGCCTTTTCCATGAACATGGGCTGAGAGATCCATTCAGGTGTCGCGTCATTCCCTGCAGAGACCTGGACAATATCCATGCCCGCGTCCATCAGGATCTTGAGGATGTGGATGCTCTCATCGACGGTAAGGCCGTCTTTTACGAACTCCATGGCACTGATTTTGAAAGAAATGGGGTAATCCGCGCCCACCCGGTTTCTGATCTCGGTGACAATTTCCCGGGCGAAACGGGTTCTCCCGGCGATGTCACCCCCGTACGCATCCTCCCGGATATTGGAAAACCTGGAGAGAAATTGATTAATGAGATACCCGTGGGCCCCATGGATCTCAATAAGCTCGAAGCCCGCTTCCAGGGCCCGCTCTGCCGCATCGCCAAATTTGGTTACCAGCATCTGAATGCCATGGATGTCCAGAGGCGTCACTTCTCCGCGAATGGCGGGACAGGGGAGCGGGGAAGGGGCTAACGGCCGTTGCTTGATGACCTTGGCCGAGGTCTGTCTTCCCCCATGGTGTAGTTGAACCGCCGGGATGGTACCCTCGGATTTCATGGCCCGGGAAATTTTTGCCAGGCCCTCCACAAACCGATCATCATAAATCCTGGCCTGGTGGGGCGAGACGATCCCTTCCTCTGAGACTGCACACGCCTCCATAATCACCATGGCCGGTCCGCCGGCGGCCCTCAGCCGGTAATGCTCTACGGTTTTTTCGGTGATGGATCCGTCGTTTTTGATGAGAAAAGATGCCAGACCCGGCATGACGATCCTGTTTTTGAGCTGGCAGCTCTTGATCTGAAAAGGGGAAAAAAGATGTTCCAAAACGTCTCCTCCATACTCCTGAGGCGGCCTGACGGCCGCAACCGAATTTTTCTCCAGCATTCAGGTTTGGGGTATGCCTGCGCCGGGCTCCCACCCTGCAACCCAGAACAGCAGCAGGCGCCGGGAAATTTCAGATGCCCCGGCCCTACCCAATCCTGATTTGCAGCATTAAGGTGGTGACTATAAGAGGATACCCTATTTATTGTCAAATGGAAATCTTCGATCCGCTTCAGTCCGGGAATCATATTCCCATTATTGACAAAACATGCGTTCGCATATAGCATTAGCACCGCCTTTGCTTATGAAGAACGGAATTCGCCCCAGGCATGGGCTGGGATTTTGGTTTACAATCCATCCACCGTGGTCAACCCTATGCTCCGAGTACAAAGCCTCACAGGATTCTTGGCCCTGGCCTTTCTGGCATGGCTCTTTTCTGAAAGCAGACCTAATATCCGCCTTCGAACCATCCTCCCGGGACTTGGGCTGCAATTGGGTCTTGCGCTGCTTCTGCTCAAACTGCCGGGGAGCCGGGAGATATTTTTGGGGCTGAATCAGGCGGTTCAGGCCATAGAGGAGTCTACCCGGGCGGGAACCGCTTTTGTGTTCGGGTATCTCGGCGGCGGGATGCTTCCCTTTGATGAAAAGCCCCCGGGGGCGAGCTATATCCTGGCCTTTCGGGGGCTCCCCCTGGTCCTGGTAATGAGCGCGCTTTCCGCTCTGTTTTTTTACTGGCGGATCATCCCGATGGTGGTAAACGCCTTTTCATGGGTTTTACAGCGGGTCATGGGGATCGGAGGCGTGGAAGGGCTGGGCAGCGCGGCCAATGTGTTTGTGGGCATGGTGGAATCCCCCCTTCTCATCAGGCCCTACCTTCGGGACATATCCAGGAGTGCGCTTTTTACCCTCATGACCTGCGGCATGGCCACCATTGCGGGTACGGTCATGGTCCTCTACGCTTCCCTGCTCCGCCATGCGATCCCGGACATCATGGGCCACCTGCTCATCGCCTCCATTGTCAGTGCCCCGGCCGCCATCACCGTATCCAAGCTGATGATTCCGGAAGCATCGAAAAGCGACCCAACGCCCATTCGGGTGCCCAGAGGGGCCGACAGCGCCATGGACGCCGTAACCCGCGGAACCCTGGCCGGCATCGAACTCCTTTTAAACATTGTGGCCCTGCTGGTGGTCTTTGTGGCCCTGGGGCTGAAATCCATTGTGGCCGGAACCATTGCCACCTGCATGACCGGATGCCTGGTGGGGCTCCTCTGTTAAGGACTCCCTGGGGGACCCACACTATCAGCCTGAATACTGAATGAGCAGCGCTTGTAACACGAAGCTCATTGCCAGAATGGTTACAAAAGCGGCCAGCAGGGCCACATAGTATTTCTTTTGAGCCATGACCCCCCTCAAAATGTCGTTTCCATTCAGAATAAATCCTTTGTGAAGGCCTTTGAAAACCCAGATCCGGCTCAACCCGTATCCGATCCCGAACGCCATTAAAAAGCCGAACACATTCCACCACAGCCAGGAAACCGAACCGCCGTAGAATTGCCAGAGAAAAATATTGAATCCCACCCCCCCTGCCAGCCCGCTGATGGCACCCGCTTCCGAAGTCCGCCGGGTCAGCATGCCCAACCAGAAGACGGCCAGAATCGGACCGTAAAAAGCGGAACCGATTTTATTGACCAGCTCCAGTACGGTTTCCGATCCACCGATCATTCTCAACGCGAACAAGGTGGAGATCACCCCCCAGAAAACCGTCAACCACCGGGACATACGAACCTTTCCGGCATCGGATATGGCGGATAATTTCGAAAACAGGGGAGCCAGGAAATCCTGGTAGGTGGCGGCACTCAGCGAATTGAGCGCACTGTCGATGCTGGACATGGAAGCGGCGAAAAATCCTGCAATGAGGATACCCAGTATCCCTTTTGGGAAATACTCGATTAGGAAATAGGGGAGCAGAAAATCCGGCTGCCGGTGTTCTAATTTTGCTGCAAATTCCGGGTGGCTCAACAAAAAGGGAATCAACAAAACGCCCACCGCACAATAGGTGAGCACCAGGAAAAATCGCAGAATGCCGTTGATCATCAAGGCCTTTTGGGCCTCTTCAGGCGTGGCCGTGGTCAGCAGCCGCTGGGCCTGGCTCTGGTCGCAGCCGTAATAGGAGAGATACAGAAAGAAGCCGCCCATGAGCATGGGCCAGAACGCAAATGTCTGACCATCTCCCAGTCCGGTGGCCGCAAAATCAAAAACCTGCAATCGATCCGGCTCGCTCTTCAACAGCAAAAGATCCTGTGGGGTTAACATTCCCCCCAGAATAAAAATGGCCAGGAATGAACCGCCCCACAGGATAAGAAGCTGAATAATGTCCGAATAGATATCGGCCACAATCCCGCCGAACGTAGTATACACAATGGATACCACGCCGATCAATAATATGGTTTGCCAGAGGGGCCACTCAAGACATACCGCGGTTACAATGGCCGTGGCCAGAAGCGCCACCCCGCAACCCAGGCCCCGGCTCATAAGAAACACGGCACTGATGCACATTCGAGTGGACCGGCCGAAGCGATTTTCCAGGTATTCGTAGATGGTAACGGCCCGGGTGCGGTGATACAAAGGGACCATGACCAGCATGATGAACATCA
Source organism: Desulfobacteraceae bacterium (assembly GCA_041685955.1). Lineage (GTDB taxonomy): Bacteria > Desulfobacterota > DSM-4660 > Desulfatiglandales > Desulfatiglandaceae > JAIPDZ01. Next base: position 30,147 of record JAWLET010000007.1, read on the forward strand.
TGGCGAGGGGGATGGCAAATTCATACTGCAGCCAGATGAGGCCGCCGTTTCCCCTGAGGGCGATGAATGCGGGTGCACCCACCAGACTGATGGCACCCACCTGGGTGGCCATAATGGACAATGCGATCTGCCAGGACGGCAGGGAACGGCCGCCCAGGTAATAATCTTCCTGAGATTTCTGAGCGCGGCCGATCCACCCGCTCATGCCGATGATAAAAGCAATGTATGCACAAAGCACTATCCAGTCGATACGCGTCATGGGTTTGCCTGAAAGTACCCACTGTTTTTCGATGACAAAACGTCCGTTTTCCCGCTTTCCTCCCCCCCTGCCCGGCCTGAAATGCCCTCGAGGAAAAAAAGGAGTTATGCGTTCCCCTAATTGAGCAGGGACAAGGAACTCCGCAGTTTGACGCCGACCT
>JAWLET010000136.1:0-7100 GCA_041685955.1 Desulfobacteraceae bacterium
GCCTTTCGCATCTATAATACGCTCCAGTATCTGGCGGAAACGATGCGGCATTTCATCCTGGAGCAGCTGGTGGGCGACAGAATCAGACTTGCCGGGTATGAAAAGGTGAGCGGGTATTTGAGCTATGAAAACAGAATCAAACTCCTTTTGGCCGCCTTATTGGGGACCCAAAGGATGAAGGGTAATACCGCGACGCCGATCTGCTTGAATTTCCTCCACATGAGCGAGGTCATTGAAAAACGCTACGAAGCCGTCAACCATTTTCTCAACACCCTCAGCACGAAAAAGCTCTGGGAAGACAGATACGCCCTGGACCAGCTGTTCAAGGCTAAGACGGGTATTTTGCTCAAAAGGGACGACGCTCATTATGTGCTTTCCATCCATTTTGAGGAACGAATCAATATCCCCCGCAAGATATCCCGCATGTATTTTATCGACGATCTGGATCAACTCAAAAATTATTTTCACGCCAGCCTCCGGTCACTGAGAAAGCATCGTTTTTATACTGAGGATTACGAATTGGAGCTGGAGAAGGCCTTTGAAAAACGGATGCATGAAATAATTGATATGGTTTTGAATCGGATCAAAAAGCGGATGGATCAGGTCACGGATTTCAGGAAGCTCTATGAGATGGTGGCTGATCTCTCGGCCCGGTCATGGGACATGGGGTTTACGCCGGATCAGCGGCAGCGGCTGAATGACCTTTACGAATTACGGAAAGACAATCTGAAGCGCGAGCGATTGCGTGAGATTGATGATATTTTAAGCTCAATCCATAAGGTGGATAAATTGCAGGCCTATTGGGATCGGGTCAAATGGGACTTGCAGGAAAACAGATGGTATTTGGGGAAAGAATTCGAAATCCTGATTGCCCAGAAATTTGACAGGGTGCGGGAACGACTGGTCCATACGCAATAACGGTTGATGTGCCGGTCAGGGGGTTAATCAAAATAGGGCTTGAGCAGATCCTTGGTTTTGACCACGTTCATATTCAACCCCAGGTCCTTTCTGCCGAATCCCATGGCCACCCCGAGAAGCTGAGTAAGGTATAATACCGGCAGACCGTAATGGGTACCGTAGTCGGATTCAATGCTTTTTTGATTGCCGTCGTACATCACGGAGCAAAACGGGCATACCAGGCAAATGGCATCCGCCCCTGCTTCTTTCACCGCGTCAAGCTTCTCTTTGGCGACGGATGCGGCCAGGGTTTCATCCACAGGGAGCAAGGGTCCGCCGCAACAGTTTCGCCTACCCGGGTAGTCGATGACTTGGGCGCCTGTAAGCGCTACCAGTGTGTCGATGGAACGGGGGTTTTCCACATCATCGAAGTGGTTGTGAACCTCTGAGGGCTTGAGGTAATGACACCCGTAATGAATGGCGATTTTTAGATCACTCAAGTCCTTTTGAAGGTGGGGCCGGATGCGTTCAGAACCGACCTCCTCAAACAGAATCCGCGCAAAATGCCTTACCCTGATATCTCCCCGGAAAGCCGTGTTGGCTTTTGCCAAACGATCATTGATGCGGGATCTTTGCCCCTCATCCCGGGACAAATGGTATGCCGCTTCAGCCAGGGCTGAAGTGCAGGAACTGCACAGGGCACAGATATCAAGGTTTTTCTCCTGGGCCAGGCCGAGGTTGTAGGCCGCCAACAGCTCCGCAGAGTCCATGTCGCCTGACTTAAGGGGAAATCCGCAGCACATAAACCCATCCATATCCACCAGTTCGATCCCCAGCTGTTGAGCCACCTTTCGGGCGGAAAGTTCATAGTTGCGGGACCGGGCGGGGATGGTGCATCCCAAAAAAAGTGCGTATTTCATTAGCTCATTCCTGGAATCCTTTTTTGTGATCTCACACAAAGCCACAGAACCGTAGCGATATATTTTTGGCGCTCTTTATCTACCGGCATCGTTTTTCCCTGTGTCTTTGTGCCTCTGTGCGAGTATGTGTTTGCCGGCTTTTATTGAAAGAGCTCCTTTACCCACTCGCATGAGGTGGGAAGCGGCGGGAGTCCTGCCTTGCCCCGCTTTTTATTGTCAAAATCGTCAATGGGATAGATGCGCCCCTCCCCTTTGATGATATCCATTTGGGATTTGATTCCCGCGGGCAGATACCCCGCCTGGATGGCCATGTTTTTCAAAAGGGTCATGATTTCGGTGATGCTCACCCCCTGGGGGCATCTTTCCTGGCACGCATAACAGCTGGAACAGAACCATATGAAGTCGCTTTTGAGAAGGTCTTGTTTCAGCCCGTACAGGGCCATCCGGATAATCCTCGCAGGGTTGAAGGTATGGTTGATTGCTGCTATGGGACAGCTTGCCGTACAGGTACGGCACGAAAAACAGGCCCGTATCTTATCCCCCCCGGGCTGGTTCATAATCTCCCCGACAAAATAAGGATCCGCCTTGCTTACATCGATTCCGGTCATGGGTTTCCCCGCCTACCTATTCTTTCTGGTGAATTCCAAATTCCCGCTCTTTGAGCGGGAAAATCTGCCCTCATCTCAACTTTGTTCAATCATGGCCATAATCTGATCTTCTCCGAACCCTTTGAGGTTGATGGCCCCGGATCTGCAGGAAGCTGTGCACAACCCGCACCCTTTGCACAGGACCGGGTTTATTTCCGCTGTGTGGGCAAAAGGTCCTTCCGACATCATTGAGGGTGCGGAATAGGGGCAGACCTCCACACACACCCCGCAACCGCTGCACAGGGAGGGATTGACGTGGGCCACCATCCCGCTCATGAGGATGGATTCTCTGGACAGCAGGGTGACGGCCCTGGACGAGGCGGCCAACGCCTGGGCCACGGATTCGTCTATGGGTTTGGGGTAGTGGGCCATGCCGCACAAAAAGACACCGTCGGTGGCAAATTCGGAGGGCCCCAGCTTGGCATGGGCCTCCACGAAAAAGCCGTTTTCATTCACCGGCAGCTTGAAGAATTTGGAAAGGGTCTCGTCTCCCGGGGGCACAATGGCTGATGCCAGTGAGAGCAGATCGGCCGTGATCACCACCTCTTCTCCCAGGAGGCGGTCCATGACCGAGATCTTTAGACCGTCTTCAGTGGCCGAAACCTGCGGTTTTTGCTCCACAGAAAACGGAATAAACAGGATCCCGGCCATGCGGGCCTGACGGTAGAGGTATTCCCGTTCCCCATAGGTGCGGATGTCCCGATACAGAATGAACACCTGCATGTCCGGATTTATTTCTTTTAGATGGAGGGCGCTTTCAATGGAATGGGTACAGCAGACCCGAGAACAGTAGGGCCGGCCGGGTTCCCGGGAGCCCACGCACTGTATGAAGACCGCACTTTGGACCTGTTTGAGAGCAGGGTCCCGGGCCAGGAACCGTTGATCCAGTTGGGTATGCGTGAGCACCCTGGGGTCTTTTCCGTACAGATATTCATCGGGTGTGGATTCACCGGCTCCGGTGGCCACGAGGGTGACCCCGTGCTCAATGGTTTCCCTGCCCCCGTCGCCGGAGTTGAGGGTGGTCCTGAAGTTACCCACAAACCCTTCTGCGTCGCATATCTCAGTGTTTAAGCGGATGTCAATGCGTGGATTCGCCTCCACAGTTGAGATCAGTGTGTGCAGATTTTTTTGAATATCTTCTCCTTTCCAGGTCCTATACAGGTTGCGGGCCTGACCTCCCAAAGCAGGACCCCTTTCCATTAGGCAGACCCCATAGCCCTGTTGGGCCAGGCTTTTTGCCGCGGTCATGCCCGCGATGCCGCCCCCGATGATGAGGGCCCGCTGGTTGATCTCCAAGGGGAAGTCCTCAAGAGGTTCCATCAGGGCCACCTTGGCCACGGCCATGCGGACCAAATCCTCGGCCTTTTGAGTGGCCAAGACCCTATGGTCTTTGTGGACCCACGAATCCTGGTTTCGAATATTGGTCATTTCAAAAAGGTATTTATTCAATCCCGCTTCCACCAGGGTTTCCTGAAACAAGGGCTCATGGGTCTTGGGAGTACAGGCAGCCACCACCACCCGGTTGAGACGGTTTTCTTGAATGGCCTTGGTGATGGTTTCCTGGGTGTCCTGAGAACAGGTGTACATATTGTCTGCCACATATTCCACATAGGGGAGTGACGCCGCGTAATCCCTGACCTCGGGCACGTCCACCACCCCGCCGATATTGATGCCGCAGTGACACACAAACACTCCGATTCGGGGTCGCTCCCCGCTCACATTGTGTTCGCGTGGCACCTGCTTTTCTGTGGTCATGCTGTTTCTGGCCTCACTGAGCAGCGCACCTGCTTCGGCCGCCGCGGAACCGGCGTCAATCACGGACTGGGGGATGTCCTTGGGACCTGAAAATGCACCGCACACATATACTCCTTCCCTGGATGAGGAGACCGGCGAAAAGGTAGGGGTCTCAGCAAATTTCCCTTCGGTCAGGGCCAAATCGAATTTCCCGGCCAGATCCGCTGTTACGGCCTCCATACCCACGGAGAGAACCACCATATCGAACGGTTCTCTGACGATTTGGTTCGATTCGTCCACATAAGGGAGGACCAGGGTATGTTCTCCCTTTGTCCAATCAATGGCTGGCACTCTTGACCGGATGAAGCGGACGCCGTGAACGTCACGGGCCTGATTATAGTAGTGTTCGAAGTCCTTGCCATGGGTCCGCATGTCCATGTAAAAAAGCGCGCACTCCAGATCCGACCCTGCGTGTTCCTTGGCAATAATGGCCTCCTTGATGGCATACATACAGCATACGGAGGAACAATATCCGTGATCGCACGCATGGACGTCCCTGGACCCCACGCATTGGATCCAGGCGATTTTGGCCGGGGGTTTTCCGTCAGACGGCCGCACCAGGCGGCCCTGGGTGGGTCCCGAGGCAGAAAGAAATCTCTCAAATTCCATGCCCGTGACCACATTGGGATGCCGACCATAAGCATAGGCCGTATGCCCGGCAGGATCAAATGGCTGGAACCCCGGGGCCAGGATGACCGCCCCTGTCTTGATGGTCAGCGTTTCAGGCCTTTGGGCATGGGTCTCCAAGGTGACGGCTCCCGCCTTACAGGCGGTTACACATTGATAACACTCACAGCAATAGCCGCAGTTCAGGCAGCGATTGGCTTCCCGTTGGCCCGTTTCAGGATCATACCCTGCTTCCACTTCTGAAAAGTCGCGGATTCGTGCTTCAGCTGGAATCGTTGGCATGTGGGCCCGGGATTGCGGAGGCTGATCTTGCGGGACAGGCCGGTATTCAGATTTTTTATCGGGGACGTTTCGACCTTTCACCATTTCACGGCCGTCCAAATACCTGACAATGGATTCCGCAGCCTCCCGCCCGGCTGCGATGGCCTCAATGGCCACTCCCGGTCCGGTTTGAAGATCGCCCCCGGCAAACACGCCTTTACGGCCGGTTTCCCAGGTCATCGGATCCACCTCTATGGTCCCCCATCCGGAGAAATGAAGACCGTTGATACCCTCCAGTGCGAAAAGATCAGGTCGTTGACCGATGGCCGTGATCAACTGATCAATTTCGATATCGTACTCACTGCCCGGTACGGGGACCGGTCGTCTTCTGCCCGAGGCATCCGGTTCGCCCAATTCCATACGCATACAGCGAAGGCCTTTCACCTGCCCGTCCTCCATAAGGACCTCCCGGGGGGCTGAGAGATAGGTGATTCGGACCCCTTCTGTTTCAGCGGCCTCAATTTCTTCCGCCCAGGCGGGCATTTCAGCCCGGGTCCGGCGGTAAAAGATCATCACCGCTTCAGCCCCCAGCCGAAGGGCGGAGCGGGAGACGTCAATGGCCACGTTGCCCCCCCCGATAACGGCAATCCTTTTGCCCACTTTGACGCTTCCCTTGAGGTTCACCTCCCTTAGAAAATCAACGCCCTGGCACACCCCTTGAGCATCTTCTCCGGGGATGCCGAGGTCCATTCCCTGGTGCGCCCCCATGGCCAGGTAAACGGCCTGGTATTCCTCTTTCAGAAGCCCGTCTATGGTGACATCGCGACCCAGGGCGGTGTTGGTGCGTATCTCCACCCCCAGGCGGGTAATCACCTCGATTTCCCTGTCCAGGATCTCTCTTGGAAGCCGGTAATCAGGGATGCCCACCCGCAGCATCCCACCGGGCTCGGGCAGGGCCTCGAAAATGGTGGACAGAATGCCCTTGCGTGCCAGGTGATAGGCCACCGCAAGTCCGGCCGGTCCGGACCCGATGACGGCCACCTTTTCCACTCTTTTGGGATCGCAATGGATGGGTATCTCTCTGGGATCAAGCTGGTCCGCAGCCAGCCGTTTGAGATCCCGGACGGCCACGGGGTCATCCACCTCACATCGGCGGCAGGCCTCCTCACAGGGGCGGGGGCAGATACGACCCAGAACCCCCGGAAGCGGCAGGTTTTCCATGATAATGCCCAGGGCCTGTTCATACTTGCCCTGCGCCACCATCTGTACGTAGCCCTGGACATTCAGGTGGGCCGGGCAGGCCAGGCGACAGGGCGCCGGGTCTGTTTTTTGAATGGCAAATGACCCGGGGATGGCCTGAGGGTATTTCTTGTAAATGGCTTTCCGATTCGTAAGTCCCTGATCGTATTCATTGGGCAGGGTGACGGGGCACACTTGCGCACAATCTCCGCAGCCTGTACAGACATCCGGATCGATAAAACGGGGCGTCTTGTGGAGGGTAATGTCAAAATTACCCGGATCTCCATCGATTTGTTCGATGCGGGAGCAGGTATGAAGTTGGATGTTGATGTGCCGGCCGACCTCGACCAGTTTGGGGGAGATAATTCACATGGCACAGTCATTGGTGGGAAAGGTCTTGTCCAGTTCAGCCATGACACCGCCGATGGCTGGGGATTGTTCCACCAGATGAACATAAAAGCCGGAGTCTGCCAGGTCCAGGGCCGCCTGCATGCCGGCAATGCCACCACCCGCGACCAGCACAGACCCTTGTATGTTTTGGGGCATCGACTGTCTCCTCAATTCATCGATCCTGTATCCCATTACGGTGAATTTTCGGGTTTTAGCGGGACTGAGTTCTCATATGCACCCGCAGAAAAGTAAATACATTGTAACTATATTGTAGCCATCATGCAACCCTTTTTCCGCGCAAAAAAATAGTCTGATCATAATTAAT
>JAWLET010000137.1:0-6995 GCA_041685955.1 Desulfobacteraceae bacterium
TTGGTGGATAGGTGTGGTTTGTTCGTGATCATCGCCTCTTGGCCTGCCGAGCGTCAGTCCCACTGGGATTTGCTTCTGCGGGCCCGGGCTGTGGAGAACCAGTGCTTTGTGGCAGGGGTCAACCGGGTCGGGGAAGGCGGGGGCCTGAGATTTACAGGCGGATCCGCCATCATTGATCCTACAGGCGCGGTGATTGCCTCGGGAGGTGAACAAGAAACCTTGGTGATCGCTGATATTGATCCGAAACAGATTGATGCCGTAAGATCCGCCATGCCCTTCTTGAAAGACCGAAGGCCGCATTTATTCCGGTAGGAATTTCCGGTGGGGCAGGGACCATGTCCGGTGTTTAGAATTGTTGTTTGTAACCCCGCAGAATTTGCGGGACCAAAAGCCGGAAAGGTCTCTGCCCAAACAAAATTACGGCAACTCCTGTCAGCACATTAAAAAGACTCATGGTTCCCTGTGTTGCGGCATCCAAAAAAACCTGAAAAAAAACTTACCCCTTCTTTTTACTTAGATCAATGGAGAGATGACGCTTAAATCATATAAAAATGGTTGACAAGGGTCGAAAACGCCTATATTTTTAGGATTTTAGAATAAACAGCGGTTTTGTCCGATTACTTACAGGCCCTTTCTGAGCCCAGGTACTGCTCAGATATAAAACTATAACATTTAGATTTCAGGAAAGGAGAGATGTATGGCAGCCAAGGAAAGTCCCGCAAAAAGGACAAACAAGAAACCGGCCAAGAGAAAAGTCACCGCAGTTCAAAAACCGATGACCAAATCAGCAATGGTAAACGAAATTGCTGAAAACACCGGGTTGACCAAAAAGGAGGTTTCATCTGTATTTGAGGAGTTAAGCGCCCTCATAGAGCGGCATGTCAAAAAACGAAGTGCCGGTCAGTTTACGCTGCCTGGACTTTTAAAGATCGAAGTGAAGCGCAAGGGAGCGACCAAGGCCCGTAAAGGCGTTAATCCGTTTACCGGGGAAGAGATTACCATCCAGGCAAAACCTGCGCGAAGAGTGGTAAAGGTTCGACCGCTGAAGCGGTTAAAGGAGATGTTGGGCTGATAAAGGGTGGGGCAGAACCGTGTAAGGCGTTCATTTTTCGATCCCATTTTATCTCTTTTTTGCTGTGCTTTTTTGCCACCGTAAAGACCTGCAAAGGTAGGAGTGATTTGCAGGTCTTTTCTTTTTCCACATAAATACGCCCGTTTCCGGGTTTATTTCAGGACCGCCTCGAGACCTTTGAAACATGCCTCAGATCCAGCTACAGCGAAATACCGGGATTGGCCTACTGCATCCGCCATGGGGAATGTATTAGGGCTTGCCAGGGGTCCTGGCTTCTGGTACTAAAGCGACCATGGACAATCTGGAAACGATTGCTTTGGGCATTGTACAGGGATTGACTGAATTTCTCCCAGTGAGCAGTTCCGGTCATCTGGTCATTTTTGAGCATTTCCTGGGGTTCAAAGAGCCTGAGCTTCTGTTGGATGCCTCTTTGCACTTGGGAACGCTTATAGCGGTTTGTGTCTATTTTCGTGACGATCTTACACGAATGCTTCGGGAGATAGGGTCCCTGGGACAATCCCAACAGAATCGTTCCCTTACAGAAAAACCGCACGCCTTTCTTGCCCTGATGGTGATTGTCGGATCGATTCCCACCGCACTGATGGGCATTATTTTCAAGGACTTCTTCGAAGCCCTCTTCGGATCCATAACTGTTTCAGGGGCGATGCTTCTAATTACCGGAGGTATCGTGGGGCTGACCCGGTTGATTCCCCGATCCCGTAAAGCCGTTGAACAGCTAACCCCTGTCATGGCATTGGCGGTAGGCACGGCCCAGGGACTGGCCATCATACCGGGCATTTCCCGTTCCGGTGCAACCATCGTATGTGCACTGATGCTGGGGCTACACCGGGATATGGCAGGCCGATTTTCTTTTCTCCTATCCATCCCAGCCATCATAGGGGCGGTTGCCCTTCAACTGAACGCTGAAGCCGTAGGGAGAGTAGGGCCCATCCCCCTGGCCTTGGGGCTTGTGTCCTCAGCATTTGTTGGGCTTCTGGCCCTGCGAATGTTGATGGGTATGGTCAGGCGGGGGCATTTGTACTATTTCGCGCCTTACTGCTGGGCTGTGGGTCTGATGATTATTTTGCTTCCCCGAGGCTGAGAAGCTTTTTTACCATGAGAAAAAAATGGAAAAACAAAACTGGCCACTTACACACTATGTAGGGTTGACCGCCAAGGGTTTCTGCATGGGGGCCTCAGATGTGGTACCGGGTGTTTCCGGGGGCACCATGGCCTTCATCTTAGGTATTTTCGAAGAATTGATCCAGGCCATACGCTCCTTTGACCTCAAAAGCCTGAGACTCCTTTTTGCCTTGAAGTTCGGGCGCTTTTTGAATGCGGTTTCCTGGGAATTCCTCTTGTCCGTGGGTGTGGGTATTCTTCTGGCCATCTTCACCCTGGCCCGAGGGCTTGCCTGGCTGCTGGAGAACAAACCGGTGTTTATCTGGTCCTTTTTTTTAGGGTTGATCTTGGCATCGGTGCTCACGGTAAGCCGAAGGGTCACGCACTGGCGTCCTGGCACATGGCTCTCTTTTTTTCTGGGGTTGGCAGGTATCTATTTTCTGGTGGGCCTTGTTCCCGGCTCAACGCCCAATGATTCCTGGTTTTTATTCCTTTCAGGCGCAACAGCCGTCTGTGCCATGATCCTGCCAGGAATATCCGGATCTTTCATTTTGGTCTTGATGGGGAAGTATCAATATATTCTTGAAGCCGTAAACCAGAGGGATTTTGAAGTCCTTCTTATTGTAGCGGCCGGCGCCGTAATAGGTATTATGGCATTCTCACGCTTGCTGGGATGGATTCTCAAAAGGTACCACGATCTCATGGTGGCCCTGCTCATCGGTCTTATGCTGGGGTCTTTGCGTAAGATCTGGCCGTGGAAGGAAACCCTTGAAACCGCTGTGGGCACACATGGAAACATGGTTCCCCTGGTACAAGTCAATACCCTTCCCCCTTGTTTGAATCATGAGGTGGCCGTTGCCCTGGCCCTGATGGCTGTGGGATTTGGGGTGGTGGTTGTTCTGGATTGGATGGCGGGGAAGGCGGGACGGGGAAGCACGTGATTACCATTCACCGGTATCCCCCAGCCCCACGAGCCTCAAGACCACAAGCACATTGGTTGTCTTGTACTCCCTTTCAGCCCCCAGCTTGATCCCCCAGCACTGACTCTGGTATCCGATCCACCCAGCGGTAAGGATATTATGGTCTTTGTCCAGATCTCGTTGAAGGGAGCCGCCCACGGACAGGCCGTGAACCAGGTTGATATCGGCCTTGAGATTAAGATTGGTTTGACCGTCTTCGTCCTCGGCATAATCTTGATAATTGAGCGCATATCTGTCTTCTCTCCCGCCGGTCCGTTGGACGGTCAGCTCACCCGAAAGGGTGGTCCGGGAAAACTGATGGTCATAGTGATCCCAGGCCGTGCTTACCCGCAAATCCATGGCGGGGAAGGGCGTTACGGTCAGCTGGGCGGCCAGGGGCGTGAAAGGTTTTTTTTCTTCTCCAGGCACCGTGCTGCCCCGGGCCTTGTCAATGTCATAGCCCTGAATCAGCTTGAAGGTAGACCACTGCCGATAGTGGACCTTCCCCTTCTGGTCTTCAAGCCGGGCCCCCAGGAAATTTTCAAGGGCCAGGGATATCCGGTTTCTTGAAAGGTCCTCTTCTTCGCCCTGATCCATGAAATCGAACCACGGGCTTCCATAGTCGTCATAATCAATGGGATTAAACCACGATTCTTCCTGTTGATCCGTACCATACCCCCTGTAGGTGTAATATAGGGCCGGAGATATCTTATGTCTCACTTTTTTGGTTCGGGATCCGTTCACCTCAAAGACCTTTGCGGCATTGGTTGCCAGCCTGGCCCGGGCCTCGTAGGCTGACTGATACCGATTCTCCTTGGCGCCGTCAATCTCGTCTACCCTGAGGGCATTATAGGTGTACCTGAGGGAAGGCTCAAACTCCACGTAAGGACCCATCCAAAAGGGGAAGGTGACCTCTGGCGAGATAGAAAGGCTGTGTCCTTTCGTCTCCTTATCGCTCCACATATAGTCGTAATTTGACTCCACATTGAAAAAGACAGGAAGTTCCCTGATCTGCTCCTGCATAAATATAAAGTCGAGTCCACCCAACGGCTGATGGATCTGATCTTTATCTGCAGGGTCCTCCAGGTATTGATAATAACTGGTCATCCCCTGAAGGGTGTACGCGTCTGTATCATGGCTGAGCCTGAGGGCTGATCGTCGGGTGGGAGAACGTTTTTCCTCAAAGGGCCTGTGGAACTCATCGGCCAGATCCGTCCTGGTGGCAAAGCCGAAGAGAGAATTTTCAAACTCCCTCAGGTAATCCTGGTCGCTCACGTAATCGGCATCCAGCCGCGCTTCAACCCCGAGGGGAAGGTCCTGATCAGCCATACCCCTGAGCCAGTAGCGGGTCCGATTGGTCCGCTCATAGGGGCTGATGTCCAGGGCGTCCTCATCTGACATGTTCTTTTGGTTTTCAAGATCGGAAAGGATATCGAACTCCAGAACCCCCTTTGAGTTCTCATCCGCAAGGTACCGGAATTCCACCCCCTGCATATATCCCCGCTGGCTCATGTAACGCTGATAGAAGGTCGCATCAGCCTGATCGGAAATGGCCCAGAAAAAGGGGACCTCGATATCACCGCCATTCAAGGTGGAGTAACCCAGCCTGGGCGGAAGAAGACCGGTCTGGCGTCGGGTTTTGGCAGGAAAAATCATATAGGGGATATACACGATGGGCAGGCCCCGGACCCGAAATGCCGCCTTTTTGATCGTGCCGTATCCTTCTATGGTGACCCGGACCTTTGAACCGGTGATGCGCCAGTCCGGATTGTCTCCGTCACAGGTGGTTACGCTGCAATCCTGGATCACATAGGTGTCCTCACCCACTTTTTCCAGAAGCCGGCCATTGATGTAATAATGGTTCCGTTCGAGAAACAAGGCGCCGTCCACGATTCTGCCGGTCCGGGTATTGAGATTGAACGTCCCTTCCTTTCCCCTGACCGTATCCCCGTCTGTTTCCAATCGCAATCCCCCTGAGAGTGTGACCGTCCCCGTAGCGATATCATAGGCGGCGTGCCGGGTGTACAGGGACTGATCCTCCTTGGAGATGATGACGTTGCCTTCTGCCACATAGACCTGTTTCTCTGACATATAAGTGAGGCGATCCGCCGAAATCTTCCATGGGGATTCACGCTCCTTCACCGCATCCACGGCAGAGTTCAATCCGGCTGCCAGGGCCGTGTCCAAGGTGAAAAGGAAGCAGAGGATAACGGCGGCGGCGATAAAGACGGATATAATTCGGTTTAAATAATCGATGGGGTTACCTCGCTGCTGTGTGGTCTTTACATCGCATCTCGAAAACCCTATCCCGGGGGATAATTTCTTTTGGGTATCCGTTCCCATATTCAGGTTCCAGGCCACTTTTCAATGGGTTTGGGATCATAATGCCATGACCCGTTCTCATTCATCCGGCCTGTACTTAACCGGATCAAAATAGGTCAGGGCCTCACCCACGGTAAACAACGATCCGCACACCAGGATCATGTCGCGGGAATCGGCCATCTCCCTGGCCCGGTTCAGGCCCAGGCTCAGGGTCACAGCGGTTTCTCCCGGTTTTCCCAGAGGGGCGGCCGTGGCCATCAGACGTTCAGGCGGGGCAGCTCTTGCGTAAGCCGGACGGGTATAGATAATGTAATCCGCCAGCGGCACGATGCCCTTGAGCACTGGATAAAGGGCCTTATCCGCCATGACACCGATGACCAAAATCATCCGCCGGTACCTAAACTCCTTGCATACTGAAGCAGCCAGGGACCGGATGGCGGCAGGGTTATGTGCACCGTCAATGATGATGAGGGGAGATGGGTTCACCACCTGCATCCTCCCCGGCCAATGCGTATGGGCCAGGCCGTCTATGATATTCTTGGGAGAGATGGCATACCCCTTTTGGATAAGCCGCTCCACGATACCCAGGGCCAGGGCTGCGTTTCTATTTTGAAATGTGCCCTTAAGTCCCAGGGTTACCCCCTTCAATCCAAGACCGGGGCCGGTGTAATGAAACCCGCTCCGGGTGGCCCGGTATCTGATCTCTTTCCCCACTCTCCATAACTGCGCATCTTTCTGGAGGGCCGTGGCCTGGAGAAGGTCGACGACGGCAGGCTGTGAGGCTGAGGTGATCACATCCACTCCCGGTTTGATAATGCCCGCCTTTTCGGCTGCAATGTCTGTGAGCCGGTTCCCCAAGAACTCCCGATGTTCCATTCCAATGCTGGTAATCCCGGAAACCATAGGGGTAATCACGTTGGTGGCATCAAGACGACCGCCCATCCCCACTTCCAAAATGGATACATCTGTTTTCTCGCGTGCAAAATAAATCAAGGCCATGGCAGTGGTGGCCTCAAAAAATGTGGGTGGCTCTTCCTGAACAAATACCGCATCCAGCGCTTCGATAAGCTCTGTGGCTGTATCCTGATCCATTTCCCGATTATTGATCCGGAATCGCTCCGTAAACCGGACCAGATGAGGGGATGAATAGAGGCCGACTTTGAGCCCCGCCTCCTGGAGAATGGATCCGATAAATGCGGCCACTGACCCTTTGCCGTTGGTGCCGGCGATATGAATATACCGCTGTCCTGCTTGGGGGTTTCCGAATTTTTGCAGCAGGTTTGTGGTTTTGGAAAGGCCGAATTTAATCCCGTATTTCTGGAGTCCATACAGACGGTTGACGGCCTCCTGATATCTAACTTTGGGGGTTATCACGGCCTCCATAATATTATTCCCTGCTCCTCCCAGCTAAAGAGGAATCTGCGAATTGGACCTTCGTCATCGGTTTTGAAGAACCCTGTAGCAAGCTACAGGGAATCTCCCAAATGTAAGGAGTTTTTACCATTTTTTATTTCGCTCGC